>CAZBKX010000431.1:0-3067 GCA_964492535.1 uncultured Rhodoferax sp.
AAATTCGCCTGGAATTTGACGCGCTCTTGTGCGCCGTGGGCCGGGTGGCGCGGCTCACCGGTTACGGGCTTGAAGACCTGGGTATCGACACCCAGCGCACGGTGCCCACCAACGAGTACCTGCAAACCCTGTATCCCAACATCTTTGCCGCCGGCGACGTGGCCGGGCCCTACCAGCTCACCCATGTGGCGGCGCACCAAGCCTGGTACGCGGCCGTGAACGCGCTGTTTGGCGACTTCAAGCGCTTCAAGGCTGACTATTCGGTGATCCCCTGGGCCACCTTCATTGCCCCTGAAGTGGCGCGGGTGGGCATGAACGAGCAAGAGGCCAAAGAGAAAAACATCGCGGTTGAGGTCACCCGCTACGGCATTGACGACCTGGACCGCGCCATTGCCGACAGCGAGGCCCATGGCTTTGTGAAAGTGCTCACCGTCCCGGGCAAAGACCGAATTTTGGGAGTCACGATTGTGGGCGCCCATGCGGGGGATTTGTTGGCCGAATACGTGCTGGCCATGAAACACGGGCTGGGTCTGAACAAGATTCTGGGCACCATCCACACCTACCCCACCATGGCCGAGGCCAACAAGTTTGCCGCCAGCGAATGGAAACGCGCCCACCAGCCCAAAAAGCTGCTGGAATGGGTCGCCAGGTACCACACCTGGAAAAGAGGTTGAGCATGAGCCGCGCGCTGCACCCCTCCAAAATTGCTATGCATTTGATATGTGCATGTGCTTTTTATACGCCGGCTAGCGGCGTATTTGCTCAAATTTCAGGCCCTGAAGCCTCCCAGAAGCCTCCCCTGGCCCTGGCGCCCTTTGGCACTTCTGGCAGCGCTGGCATCCACCCCGCCTGGCGACTGAGCGGACTGCCGGGCAAAGGCACCGCCCCGGTCACCCGGTTTGAATTCAACACATCATCCGGCGAGCCGGCCCTGCAGCTCAACACCGATAAATCCTACGGCGTGCTGGCCCATGACTGGACCGGCCCCGCCCCGGCAGAATTGAGCTGGCGCTGGCGCGTGGACCAGCCGCTGGAGCAGGCCGACCTGGCCACCAAAAAGGGTGACGACGCGGCACTCAAGGTCTGCGTGATGTTTGACCAGCCGCTGGCTGACATTCCCCTGCTGCAGCGCGCCACGCTCGCCCTGGCCCGCGCCGCCACCGGGCAAGCCGTGCCCCACGCCACCGTGTGCTATGTGTGGGACAAGCGTTACCCGGCAGGCACCAGCGGGTCCAACCCGTACAGCGCCCGGGTGCGTTACATCGTGCTGGGCGGCCCGCCTTTGGGCCAATGGACCACCCAGCGGCGCCGAGTCAGTGAGGATTTTCAACGCCTGTTTGGTGCGGAGAGCCCCGTCACGCCCCCCGTGACCACCATCGCCGTGGGTGCAGACAGCGACAACATCCAGGGGCGCAGCGTGGCCTATCTGAGCCAGCTACGCTGGCTGCCCTGAGGGGCAAGTTAGGGTCGACAGCGGGTGAGCGCCGTACTGCCCGTCTGGTGCCTTTGTTAGTCAGGGTGTTCAGGCTGCATTCACACGATTTCTACCTTGGGTCTTGCTCAGGTAAAGCGCCCGGTCAGCGCGGGCCAAAGCGGACTCCAGGGAGTCGCCCGTCACCAACTGCGTCACCCCAAAGGACATGGTGCAACGCACGTCAGCGGCTTGCAGGCTGACCGAGTTGACCTCAACGGCACGCCGGATGCGCTCGGTTACCTCCAGGGCTTGCGCCAGGTCGGTGTCGTGCATCAAAAACACAAATTCCTCCCCGCCCCAGCGGGCCAGGGAGTCCACCTCGCGCAATTCACGCTTGAACAACTGGCCAATGGCCACCAGCACCCGGTCGCCACCCTCATGGCCCACGGTGTCGTTGATGTGCTTGAAAAAATCAATGTCGGTAATGACCAGTGAGCTGACAACGCCACTGCGCTCAAAGCGGGCGATGTGCGCTTGGGCATCCGATTCAAATTGCCTGCGGTTGTTCAACCCGGTCAAGGCATCGACCGTGGCCAAGACCTTTAGACGCCTTTCCGCCTGCATGATCTTTTGGCGGTAGTAAGCGGCCAAGGCTGAAAACATGATCACAAAGATCGAGAGATTGAGCCACTTCAAGGCCAGCAAACCGGCCTGGGGAATCGGCGCCAAGGGGCCCCATACGCGCGAGGCGACATCAAGCAAGATCAGAAAGGCCAGCAAAGTCGACACAAACAACTGCTGCCTGCGCCGGGTCGCGGTCATGACCACGGAGGGAATAAACATCAGCAGCAGGTAGTGAAACCCGCTCTCCCAACCCAGCATCATGGTGCCAAAGGCGGCGTGGGGAAAAGCCTCGAGCCAGATCAGCAAGGCCGCCAAATGCAGGCGGCGACGCTTCACCAAAGCATAGGCGCCCAAATACAGGGCAACGCTGAACACATTGATCCAGGCCAGGATGGGTGAGTCCAGTACCAGGAAAAACAGAAAATAAATGGCATCGACACCTGCCGCCAGCAGGGCGACGCGTCCAATGAAAGCAGCCACCACGTCTTGGCGGTCGGCGTCGCGCAGTGGCTGTTGGGCTTTTGAGTTGTCCATTTATGTCATCCAGGACAACGAGCTTAACCGCAAGTTACACACGTGCGTGTATCTATGTTCGCCGCCGTACAGACGCTTGGGGAACAGACGGCGAAAGTCGTAATGTGCGCATCAGATCAGCTTGAGATCAGTGGTGCCGGCGTGGCGATTGGCAACACGCCTCAACTCTTACAAGGACTCTTCAATGAAGACCGTATTCAAAAACACCCTCGCGCTGGCTGTCGTGACCGTTGCGGCGCAAGCCGCCGCCGAAATCACTTTTTATGAACAGGAAAACTTTCAGGGCCAGACCTTCACTGCGCAGCAGCAGATCAACAACTTCCAGGGCGTCGGCTTCAATGACCGTGCGTCGTCGGCGGTGGTGGCGGCGGGACAACGCTGGGAGGTGTGCGATGACGTGCGCTTTCGTGGCCGCTGCGTGGTGTTGCGCCCGGGCCAATACCCGTCGCTCTCGGCCATGGGGCTGGACAACCGCGTCTCATCGGTCCGCGCCAT
>CAZBKX010000432.1:0-8207 GCA_964492535.1 uncultured Rhodoferax sp.
CGGCGCCAGCCATGAGACCTTTAACGACATATTGACCTGCCAAAACATAAACCAGCATGGTAGGCAGCCCGGCGACCATGGCTGCAGCCATGTCCACGTTGTAGTTTTTGACGCTGTTCGACGTGTTGGCCATGTTGTTCAGGCCAACCGTGATGGGCTTGCTGTCCGCGCCGCTGAAGGCCACGCCAAACAGGAAGTCGTTCCAGATGTTGGTGAACTGCCAGATCAGCGTCACCATCAAAATCCGCGTCGACCTGGGCAGCACAATGCACCAGCACCAGCCCCGCCACGGAGCTGGACAGGCCCAGAAAGCCCAGCACCTGGCCCATGGGCAGGAGCACCACCTGAAACGGCATGAACACCCCGAACAGCAAGAGACTAAATAGCAACTCGCTGCCCCGAAAGCGCCACATGCTCAGCACATAGCCGTTCAGGGCACCCCAGGCGGTGGACACCAACACAGCGGGCACCGCCATGCCGACCGAGTTCCAGAAGAAAGGCTCCAGGCCTCAAAGTTGATGGACGTGGGCCAGCTCAGCAAGTTGCCGGTGCGAATCTGCTCAGCGTCCTTGAACGAGGTGGCCAGCATCCCATACACCGGGGCCAAAAACAGCAAGGCCGCCACCAGCAGCACGCCATAGAGCAAGGCGCTTAAAACGTGTTTAGCGATCAGGGGGTTTGGCTCGCAGTTCGCTATAAAGATAGGGGACGACGAGGGCCGCCACGGTGGCCAGCATGATGGTGGCGCTGGCCTAACCCAGGCCAATTTGCCCACGGGTAAAGCTCGTGACAAACATGAGGGTGGCCGACACGTCGGTGGCATAACCAGGGCCCCCGTTGGTCAAGGCCATGACCAAGTCAAAACTCTTGATCGACAAGTGGGCCAGCACCAGAATGGTGGAGAACACCACGGGCCGAAGCACCGGCAAAATACTGCGCCAGTAAATGCGGGGGAGCGACGCGCCATCGAGCCCGGGGGCTGCGGCCTGGGCTTGGCCATCGTGGCTGAAATTGCCCAGCGCCACGGCGGGTCGGCGCAGGCGCTGGGCGTGCAGCCGCACGGGTTGCTGATCCGGCTCAGCCTGCCCATCGGTCGGCCCGACTGACGCCCCTCGCCCACTCCAGCCCGCCGCCAGCACTTCAGGCCACCAAAGCCAGCGCACCCAAGTCTCCCACCCGGTCGCCCAGGCCAGCGGGCACCAGCTCACAGCCATCGGTCAACGAAGGCAGCTTCCCGCGGATCTGCCCCTGCAGCTTGGGCAAGAGCAGCGCCTGGTGGTGCCAGAACACACTGCCTCCCAGGCTGATGCGCTGCAGGTCCAGCGTGACGATGAGGTTGTACAGGGTACGACCCATAATCCGGCATAAGTCATCAATAATGACCATGGCCTTGGTATCACCTTGGTTTGCACAGTTAAAAAGAGAAGCAGAGTCAGCATAACCTTGTGCTCCGAACCGTCGGGCTATGGCGTTGCCTGCAATCAGGGCCTCCACATCACCCACATTGCCGCAGCCGCACAGGGCATCCATGCTGTCGCTCACAAACAGATGGCCGGCGTGGCCGGCATTGCCATTTTTGCCGCGCAGCACACGGCCGTCCGCACACAGGCCCGCACCAATGCCCGTGCTCCAGGTGACATAGGCGCAGTGACTCAGCGGCTGGCCATCGCTTTGGAGCGCGCCCCAGCGGCGTTCGGCCTCCAGAGCGGCAATACCGTCGTTCTCCACCCTCACACCCCTGAAGACCGCGCGCAGCGGGGCTTCCAGCAGGGCCGTGGTCCAGTCGTTGGGCAAACCGCGCGCCTGTCCCGCCAAGCCACCGCAAATATTGGGTGTGGCCAGCTCGACGCAGCCCTGGTTCATGACAAACGGGCCGCAGGAGGCCACGCCCACCCGGGCCAGATCACCCACCGCCACCCCTGCAAGCTGGCCGCTTTGGCCGACCAGCCGGATGATTTGCAATGCCAGCGCGTCGCTAGACCCTTCTTTGGCGGTGGGCTCCACCACGCGACCCCGCACGCCTTGGTCATCCGCAATGCTGACCGCCACCTTGGTGCCACCAATGTCCACACATGCCACGGGGGCGGCGCCTGCGGGCAAGCGAAATTCCTCCAGGCTGAAAGCAGAGTTCATGAGAGGCACCAAAAAAAACAGGATGCTAACCCGCCATCTCCCGGCCAGTTACCGCAGCGTTACCCTGCAGCGGCCGTCGTGGCGGATTACAGCCGCTGTGCCCGAGCCCACCTCACGATCTCGGCCGCACCGATGGCCCCCGCCTGGCGGGCCACTTCGCGCCCTTCGCAAAACAGCGCCAGCGTGGGAATACTGCGAATATTAAAACGGGCACCCAAGGCTTGATTGGCTTCGGTGTCCACCTTCACCAACCGAAAATTCGGCTCCAGTTGCGCGGCTGCCTGCTCAAACGCGGGCGCCATCTGGCGGCACGGTCCGCACCAAGGCGCCCAAAAGTCCACCAGCAGGGGAATGTGGCTGCGGTTCACATGGCGGTCAAAATTGGGCCCATCCAGCGCCAGAGAATGCGCCATGAAGAGGGGTTTGTGGCAGCCGCCGCAGTCGGGCGCACCCGCCAAGTCATCCTGACGGACCCGGTTGGTGGTGTGGCAATGGGGGCAAACAATGTGCAGGGGATCAGTCATACGGGACACCTTTCTTTTTACTCACATAGTGCCGACATCCGCAGGCTTCAAGCCCCTGGCAGGGCGGCGGCGTGAATCAAATGAAACGGGCAATGGCAGCGGCGACCGTGCTCAGCACAATCGTGGAGGTCAGAGGCAAAAAGAACTCCCGGCCAAACAACCGAAAACGAAAATCCCCCGGCAGCCGGCCCACGCCCAGCTTGCGAAACCAGGGCGTCAGGCTGTTAACCAGCATCAGCACCAAAAATATAACCAGGAGCCAGCGCCACATGGTCAGAGCGTGTGGGTGCGGTCACCGGCCGAGAAGCCCATGGCCTCCCAGGGCTCGCCCTTGAAGAAGCCCATGACCTTGAAAAACTCGCCCATTTCGTGCTCCATGATCAGCTTGGATGCCTGTACCCGCTCGGTCAGGCCCACCTGCTCCATGCGGCTGGCCAGGCCACAATTGATTAAAAATCGGCCCTGCGTGCCATACCCCAGCACGTTGAGCCCCGCCTCCTGCGCAGCCAGGGCCACGCCGGTGAAGTTGACGTGGGCCGTGATGTCCTTCAAGCCCACCGCGCTCAGGGGATCGGGGTCAGACTGGTGACCCCGGTGGCACATGACCGTGCCCATGTGGCGCTGCGGGTGGTAGTACTCGTGCTCGGGGAAGCCGTAGTCAATCAAAAACGCAGCACCCCGGGTGAGCTTGTCGGCCAGGGTGCGCATGAACGATTCGCCCTGGGGATGGATTTCGGTCAGGTAGTCGTGATCGCCTTCAATGGCCAGCGGCGGGCGCAGGTCGGTGGGGCGGTCTTGCCATACGAAGGCCTTGCCCGGCGATGCACCATTGGACTCGCCGCCTGGCGCCACAGCCACACCGCGCTCGTACCACGCACCCTTGACGCGGGCCAGCAATTTCACCGGCATGGCGTCCAGCACCTCGTTGCCGACCACCACGCCTTGCAGGGCCTCAGGCAGTTCACTGACCCACTCCACCACGTGGGCATAGCGGGCCAATATATCCTTTTGGCGCGCGCGCAGGCTGCCAGAGAGGTCCACGATGCAGTAGCGTTGCACCGGTTGCCCCAAGACCGCCAGGGCGTCGAGCAACTGCAGCGCCAGCGCGCCGGAGCCAGCACCAAACTCCCACACCTCGTCGGTTTGCGTCATCTGCAGGGCCTGCGCGACCTGGGCGGCCAGGGTCTGGCCAAATAGGGGCGTCATCTCCGGGGCAGTCACAAAGTCGCTCCCCGCCACGCGCTCGCCCGCCACCATGGCAAACGGGAGAGTGCCGAACTTAGCACTGTCATGCGCGTAATAACCCAGACCGGGGGTGTACAAAGCCTGCGCCATGAAGCTGTCAAAGCCGACCCAGCCCCCTGCAGTGCCAATGGATTCCACGATAATTTGAGTCAAACGGACCGAAACATCTTCGGCAGGCAAATAGGACATGAATTAGTTTATGAATAGCGAGTCGGTGAACACATCGGGCCATCAGGCCCTCGGAGCAAGCCCCATGGCCTCAATTATGTTGCCGAAACCACGCAGCCCGGCTCGGCCATGACCCGGCATGTCTTGGTCACCGGCGGCGCCCACCGCCTGGGCGCGCTGATTTGCCGCGCATTTGCCCAGGCAGGCTGGGGCGTGTGGTGTCACACCCACCAGTCAAGGGATGCCGCGCAAGCCTTGTGCGAGGCCATCCGCATTGAAGGCGGCTGGGCGCAAGCCGTTCACGCCGATCTGGCGCTTGATGACCAGCGCCAGCGCATGATCAATGACATCACGGCACAAACCGGCCCTCTTCATTGCCTGGTTAACAACGCGTCCAGCTTTGATCCGGACAGTGCGGACAGCCTGAGCGCGCCCGCCACACGGGCGCAATGGGAAGTGAACCTGCTCGCACCCTTGCAGTTGTCCAGCCTGATGGCCCAAAGCCTGCCGGTGGATGTGCCGGCGGGCGAACGCAGCATCATTCACGTGCTGGACCAGAAGGTGTTCAACCTGAACCCCGACTATTTCTCGTACACGGTGTCCAAACTGGCCCTGGAGCGGGCTGTAGCCCTGCAGGCGCAAGCCTTGGCGCCCCGCCTGAGGGTGTGCGGCGTGGCGCCGGGGCTGATGTTTTTGAGCGGCCCGCAAAGCCAGGCCAACTTTGACAAAGCCAGCCAGGTGAACCTGATGCGCCAGGCGATCGCGCCCACGCAGGTGGCCGCCACCTGCCTGTTTTTGGCTGAAAACCCCTGCATTACCGGCTCCACCGTGCCCGTGGACAATGGACAACACTTGGTCCCCTTGCAGCGCGATGTGATGTTTGAGATGGACGACCTGCTGAAAGCCCCACCCCCATGAACTACGACCCTCTCACCCACCTGAGCCTGAGCTGCCGACGGATTTTCCTGCGTGACCATGTGGTGCCAGTGAACATCGGCGCCCACAACTTCGAGAAAACACAAGCCCAGCGCGTGATTTTCAATGTGGAACTGTTTGTCAATTACAGCCAGTCCACCCCCCAGGCTGACCAACTGGCCGAGGTGGTGAACTACGACTTTGTACGCGACGTGATTGCCCAGCGCGTGCGCAGCGGGCACATTGAGCTGCAGGAAACCCTGTGCGACGACCTCGTGGCCACCCTGCTCCAGCACCCCCAGGTGCAGGCCGTGCGGCTGTCCACCTGCAAGCCTGATGTGTACCCGGATTGCGCCGGCGTCGGTGTTGAAGTGTTCTCCATCAAAGGCCTGCCCTCATGAGCGCGCACATCGGACAACAATCCCTGACTCTGTTAGGCCTGCGTTTTGACGCCAGCCTGGGCATTCTGGAGTCTGAAATCAACACCCCACAGCCGATCCGGGTCGATGCCGAGCTGAGCCTGGGTGCCCAGCCGCTGCTGCCCCACGACGATGACATTCACCATGTGCTGGACTACCGCAAGGTGCGAAAAATTATCATTGATGAATGCACGGCCGAACACGTCAACCTGCTGGAGACACTCATCGGTAAACTCGCCAACCGCCTGATGCAGTTGCCCGGGGTACAGGGCGTTCGGGTAAAAATTGCGAAGCTGGAGATTTTTGACGACTGTGAAGTCGCCATCCGCATGGAAACAGGTCAGTGGTGACAGGAGAAACACGATGAATGCAGTCTGGATTGAAAACGAAGGGGTCGCGCAAAGCGAGCCCACCAAAGAACCTAAGATCGAGCGTGAGATTCACAAGCTGGAGAAGCGCTTGTGCCGACAGGTTGGCCAGGCGATCATGGACTTCAACATGATTGAAGAAGGTGACCGCGTGATGGTGTGCGTATCGGGGGGCAAAGACAGCTACGGCATGCTCGACATCCTGATCAAGATGCAGCAGCGCGCGCCCATCAGCTTTGAGCTGATTGCGGTCAACCTGGACCAAAAGCAACCCGGTTTTCCGGACCACATCCTGCCCGCCTACCTGAAGCAGCTGGGCGTGCCGTTTCACATTGAGACGCAGGACACCTACAGCATCGTCAAAAAGGTAATTCCTGAAGGCAAAACCATGTGCAGCTTGTGCAGCCGCTTGCGCCGGGGCATTTTGTACCGGGTGGCCGACGAGCTGAAAATCACCAAGATCGCCCTGGGCCACCACCGCGACGATATTTTGCAGACCTTTTTCCTCAACATGTTCTTCGGAGGCAAGCTCAAAGGCATGCCGCCCAAGCTGGTGAGCGACGACGGCGGCCACATCGTGATCCGGCCGCTGGCCAACGTGGCCGAGAAAGACCTGACCCGCTGGGCCGCGCACCGTGAATTCCCCATCATTCCCTGCACGCTGTGCGGCAGCCAGGAGAATTTGCAGCGTAAACAGATTGGGAATATGCTGCGTGAGTGGGAAAAGCAGTACCCCGGGCGCACCGAGACCATGTTCACCTCGCTGCAAAACGTGGTGCCATCCCATTTGATGGATCCCAAGCACCACAACTTCAAAGACATCCAGACTACCGGGGTCGCGGATGACAACGGCGACAAGGGCTTTGACGAAGAGACGTTTGCGCCGGTGAGCTTGCCCGGGTTGCAGGTGCTCACACTTTGACCATGACCGGTACTGGCGCCGGTTTTTGATGAACAGGGAGGTCACATGTTCAGATCAACGGTATGGATGGTTTTATCGGGCCTGCTGCTCGGTGGTTGTGCTGGCATGCGGGTGGTGGACACCGACGTGCGCAGTTTTGTCACCCCGCCGGGCATACAGGCGGGAACCAGTTACCGTTTTGAACGCCTTCCCTCCCAGCAGGCCGATGCTGCAGCACAAGCCAGGCTGGAGGCCATGGCGCAAGCAGCGCTGGCCAAGGTCGGCTTGGAGCGCAGAGACGGTGGAGCCAACTACAGCGTGCAAGTCGCCGCCAGCCTGCGCATAGACCCGTATGCGCCTTGGGACCAACCCTATGGCGGGCGCCTGAGCCTGGGCTTTGGTCTGCGCGGCGGGCACATGGGTCTGGGGGTCAACCGGCCGTTCATGCCGGGTTTTGGCTGGGGCGAATCGCCTTATTACTGGCGCGAAGTGAGCCTGGTCATCCGCCACCTGGCCAGCGGCCAAGTGGTCTATGAAACTCAAGGCGCGCACGACGGGCGCTGGCCAGACAACGACGCGGTGCTGCCCGCCATGCTGGACGCCGCATTGGCGGGCTTCCCCAACCCGCCCCCCGGGCCGCGGCGCATTGAGCTTGAAATTCCCCGCTAACGCCCTGTCAACTCCTCCGATTTTTATGAACGCCACCCGCATCATTGCCATCCGCCACGGTGAAACCGCCTGGAACGTGGACACCCGCATTCAGGGTCAGCTGGATATTCCGCTCAACACCGTGGGCCGCTGGCAGGCGAGCCGCGTGGCGCAGGCGCTGGCGCAAGAGTCGATCCAGGCTATTTACGCCAGCGATTTGCTGCGGGCGTGGGAAACCGCAGGCGCCATCGCCCAAGCCACCGGCCTGCCCCTGCAAGCGCATGAGGGCCTGCGCGAGCGTGGATTTGGTGACTTTCAGGGCAAGACTTTTGCCGAGATTGAAGTCCTGTGGCCTGAGCAGTCCCGCCAGTGGCGCGCGCGCCATCCCGAGTGGGCGCCACCCGGCGGTGAGTCCTTGATCGCCTTGCGTGCCCGCATTGTGGGGGCCGCCTCCGAACTGGCAGCCCGGCATATGGGTGAACAAATTGTGCTGGTGGCGCACGGCGGCGTGATGGACGTGCTGTACCGCGCTGCCACCGGGCAGCCTGAGCAGGCGCCGCGCAGCTGGCAACTGGGCAATGCCGCCATCAACCGGCTTCTGTGGACGCCCGAGGGCCTCACCGTGGTGGGCTGGTCCGACACCCGTCACCTGGAAGACGATCAAGCCCGAGACGAGACTCGGGACGAAACCACAGTCTGAGCACCAAACCACCTGAAACCGTGGGCCCGGAATCCATGAACCCATTACAGGTCATCGTGCTGGCGACGCCGATATTTTTGGTGATGATGGTCCTGGAATTCGCCTGGGGCTACAGGCGTCAGCAACAGGGCACAGGCCACAACACCTACCGACTCAGTGACACCCTTAACAGCCTGAGCCTGGGCG
>CAZBKX010000433.1:0-2716 GCA_964492535.1 uncultured Rhodoferax sp.
AGAGTTACTTGCTGGGCGCCGATGTGGGCCATATTCCCGTGAGCAACCTGTATGAAGTGTTCATCATGTTCTGCTGGATGACCGCCGCGTTTTACCTGTACTTTGAAGACCAGTACAAGACCCGTGCCCTGGGTGCTTTTGTCATGCTGGTGGTGAGTGCCGCCGTGGGCTTCTTGCTGTGGTACACGCTGGTGCGTGGCGCGCATGAGATCCAGCCCCTGGTGCCGGCCCTCAAAAGCTGGTGGATGAAGCTGCATGTGCCGGCCAATTTCATTGGTTACGGCACTTTTGCGCTGGCCGCGATGGTGGCCTTTGCTTACCTGATCAAGCAGCAAGCCACCGAGACACGCTGGTACAAATTGGCGCCGCTGTGGCTGCTGGGCATTGTGTTGTGCTTTGAGCCCATCGTGTTTCGCCAGTCGCCAACGGGCGGGATGAGTGACTACTGGGCAGTGTATTTTGGTATTTCGGCGTTGATGATCGGCGGCATTTTGCTGGGGCGCCGCCAGATTGCCTCACGCCTGCCGTCGTTCGAGATTCTGGATGATGTGATGTACAAATCCATTGCCGTAGGGTTTGCGTTCTTCACCATTGCCACCGTGTTGGGAGCCCTGTGGGCGGCAGATGCCTGGGGTGGCTACTGGAGCTGGGATCCCAAAGAGACCTGGGCGTTGATTGTCTGGCTGAACTACGCCGCCTGGCTGCACATGCGCCTGATGAAAGGCTTGCGGGGGACTGTGGCGGCCTGGTGGGCGCTGGCAGGGCTGGCGGTGACGACGTTTGCCTTTATCGGGGTCAATATGTTCCTGAGCGGCCTGCACAGTTACGGCACCCTTTAACGCGCTTCATCCACAAGGACACACCATGCTGATCAAAACCCATCGTGACGGCTTCAATCATCCGCCTTCCAGCGAGATCACCCCGCAAACGGTCTACACGGGGCGTCGCGATCTCATGAAGCTCATGGCCACAGGCGTGGCCGGTGCGGCCATGGCCACCTGGGCTGGGCGGGAAGCGCATGCACAGGGCACCGCCCGGCCGGGCAAGTTGGCGGCGCTTGCAGGTGTCAAGTCGTCTGTGGCGGGCGCCTTGGTCATGGACAAAGTCACGGGCTACAAGGACGCCAGCACCTACAACAATTTTTATGAATTCGGCACTGACAAGGCGGACCCGGCCCGCAACGCCCACACCCTCAAAACCACGCCCTGGACCGTCGAGATCGAGGGCTTGGTCAAAAAACCGGCCAAGTACACCCTGGAAGACTTGCTCAAGCTCAGCGCCCAAGAGGAGCGGATTTACCGCCTGCGCTGTGTCGAGGGCTGGTCCATGGTCGTGCCGTGGGTGGGCTACTCGATGAGCGAGCTGATCAAGCGGGTGGAGCCGCTGTCCAATGCCAAATACGTTGAGTTTGTGACCCAGGCCGATCCCAAAACCATGCCTTTTGTCGGCTCGCGGGTGCTGGAGTGGCCGTATGTGGAAGGTTTGCGCCTGGACGAAGCCATGCACCCGCTGACCCTGCTCACCTTTGGCATGTATGGCGAAGTGCTGCCCAACCAGAACGGCGCGCCCGTGCGGCTGGTGGTGCCTTGGAAATACGGCTTCAAGAGCGGCAAGAGCCTGGTCAAGATCCGCTTCACGGACAAGCAGCCGGCGACGGCGTGGAACAAGGCGGCGACCGAGGAATATGGTTTCTTTTCCAACGTCAACCCCAATGTGGACCATCCGCGCTGGAGCCAGGCCACCGAGCGGCGAATTGGTGAAGACGGCTTGTTTGCCAAGAAACGCCCCACCTTGATGTTCAATGGCTACGAGGCCCAAGTCGGACAGTTGTACGCCGGCATGGACCTTAAAAAGTTTTTTTGAGCACGGCGACTCGTGGTCAGCCGGAGGTGAAGCGGGCGCGATCGCCTTGGCTTCACGGTGTGGCCAAGCCAGTTGTTTTTTGCCTGATGATGCTGCCGTTTGCATGGCTTTTCTATGCCGCTGCGGCCAACGAACTGGGGGCCAACCCGGCCGAGGCCCTGATCCGCGCCACGGGCGACTGGACTTTGCGGGCCTTGTGCCTGGTGCTGGCCGTGACCCCTGTGCGTGTGATCACCGGTACACCGGCGCTGGCGCGGTTTAGGCGCATGCTGGGTTTGTTTGTGTACTTCTATGCGGTGCTTCACCTGCTGAGCTACAGCTGGTTTGAGATGGGGTTTGGCGTGCAGGAGATCGCCCGGGACATCGTCAAGCGGCCGTTTATTCTGGTGGGTTTCTCGGCCTTCCTGTTGCTCACGCCGCTGGCCTTGACGTCGTTCAACCGCGCCATCAAGGGCTTGGGTGCCCGGCACTGGCGGCGCTTGCACCAACTCATCTATTTGATCGCTGGCTTGGCCGTACTCCATTTTTTCTGGATGCGTTCAGGCAAGAACGACTTTGCGGAGGTCTTTGTGTACGCCACTGCGCTGGGCGTGCTTCTGGGTTGGCGTGGGGTGAAGTTTATTAGAAATAGGGCTCTGGCCGGCGTTTCATAAGGACTAGATGCTATGAAATTATTTATTTTCAGGTGGTGTGACTTGAGCTGGCGGTGCGGAGCGCTGCGCCCCTGAGCGCATCAGGGTTTCGGGCAGGGTGGCCCGGTGGGCCGCTGCAGGTTCGGTCGGTAAATACAAGGGGCCTTGCTGGCCGCACCCCCCCAGACCCACCACAACAGCGCCAAGGACAAGGTGACTGA
>CAZBKX010000434.1:0-1708 GCA_964492535.1 uncultured Rhodoferax sp.
CGCCGAACAGGCCAAGCTCAAGGTGGTTTGGGAAAATCACCATATTGCCAGCATCTGCTCGGCCATGCCGAATATGACGATCCTCCAAGCCAATATTGACGCAGCACTGAATAAGCAGCGTTTGTCCGAGGGTGACAGGCAGCGGCTGGAACAATATGCGCAAGAAACGGCCCCCGGCTACTGCTCCGGGTGCGCTCATATCTGCGAATCAGCGGTCGACCTGGACGTCCCGATCAGCGACATATTGCGCTGTTCCATGTACGCTCACGGCTATGGCTGTCGGGATATGGCGCTGAGCCTGTTTAACAGGTTGCCGACCGGCGCCAGGGATAACGTCTTTAAGGCCGACTATTCGAAGGCCGAAAAATCCTGCCCGCAAAAAATCGAAATCGGCAGAGTCTTAAAAAGAGTATGCGAGGATTTGGGATAGCCGGAAGCGTTTTGCATGAACGGGAATTAACGACGGTGAAAAGTTGACTTACTTCCCTTCTACAAATGCATAGCAGGTGAAACAGACGCCGATTATTCCTGCTTCATTCCGGGTTGGATCTGAAGATGGTATGAAACGAGGTAACGGATGAGAACAGCGGTAGAGGAGCGCTGCGTGAGCGCCGGTCTTCTGGCACTGGCGGTACTCTCCTACCATTCTGGTTGACGGATGGCCGCTTCAACCTTCACTTTCTCTGCGTCGTGAATCCAGTAATGACATCACCCTTTTTCCAACGGTCAGCCCTGCCTGGGTAAATGATACCTCATTGTGAAGCCGCTTAAAGGCGATAGTTATCCGTCACATGCGCGATGGGCAGCAATCCGCTGACAAGTTCCATGTTTTCAGACAAAAAGTTGATATAATCGTCCAAACTGCCCTCGTGGCTGAGTCTTTGCGCGGCAGCAAAAGCTGCCTTGCGACTCGGGTCACGGGCATCATGCAACATTTCTCGCTTTTCTTCCTCAGTCAAGACCCTCGAGCCACTCATCCAGAAGGTCCTCCTTTTCAAATAGGCTGAAGTACTCCCGCACAAGATTCATGTCCATGCTGCTCCCGCGCAACTTTAGAAGCCGCTGGATATCCGGCGCATCCACTCCGTATCGGTAGCACAGTCCTGCATCGCTTTCAAGTTTCGAGCCGCAACCCTGCGGTCTCCCTGTCTGGCTCCCCGGCTGTTTGATTTTCAAGCCTTCGGGAAGCCGACGGTGTTTACCCCAAGCGGTTGCTTTTCAGCTTCAATGCGATTACATTGTATTAAAATGAAACACATCGGCGGCAACATATGAGCATATCTATTTCCTTCCGAATTCCCGAGGAAAGACCTTGGTCTATAATGGAAAGAAACGATAATCACCTCCTGGAGATTTTTTCGGATTTCATCTGACCCTGGTGCTACTTCATTACCGGGGGTAGTGAAAGACTGAAACAGGAGTTCCGGGTCGATCTGCACTGGACGGCTTTTCCGCTGCACCCGGAGATCCCGGCTGAAGGGGTCACGCTCGAGCGCTTGTTCGCCGGGCGACGCTTCAACATTCCGGAGATGCTGCAACGGCTCGAACAGACCGCCCGCAGCCTGGAGTTGCCGTTCGGCGAGCGCCGCATGAGCTTCAACTCGCGCCGTGCCCAGGAGGCGGCCAAATGGGCGGAGTCCCATGGGAAAGCGGACGCTTTCCACCACGCCGTGTTCCGGGCCTATTTCGTAGATGGGAAGAACCTTTA
>CAZBKX010000435.1:0-9648 GCA_964492535.1 uncultured Rhodoferax sp.
ACCACGGCTCCCTGGGCCACGTCTTCCCCTGCCCGCCGAATCCACTGGCCCAGCGCGGGGACGACCTTGACCTGCACGCCACCTTCGGCTGGCACATCAACGCAGTCCTCTTGCATCACCACGGCGTCCGCCCCAACGGGAATTGGTGCGCCGGTAAAGATACGTGCCACGCTCAAAGGGGCCAGAGGCACCCCGGATTTGCCTGCGGCAATGCGTTGACTCACCGGCAACACGCCGCCGGACATCACGTCAGTACAACGCACCGCGTAGCCGTCCATCGAGCTGTTGTCCTGCGGCGGCACGTGCAAGGCAGATACCAAGTCTTGGGCCAGCACCCGACCATCAGCATCAAAGGTGGAGACCGACTCCACCGCTGGTAACACATGAGCAAACCCCAGCAACTCTGCCAGAGCAATGTCCAGGGATTTGAGTGATTTTTGGGGAGGGCGTGGTGCGTTCATGCAAAAATCTCTGGGCGGTAGTCGAACCGGTTGCCATGGGCCGTCAACCAGGAAACGACCGAGTCAGGATCGTTGAGGTCGAGCACGTCGAGGCCGGTCGCCTGAGGCAACTGCGCGGGTGAATCAGTGGCAATGGCCACAATGAAGTCGTCATCCATATAACGCGCCGGCTTCTGCGACTCAGCCCGCCAGACCTCGATCTTGAGCAGATCGGACTCTTTGAAGCCCTCGACCAATACCCAATCCACGCCATCGTATAGCTCGGCAATCAACTGGTGCACCGTCAATTGCACAGGCTGCTCAAACTCCCGGATCAAGGCGAGGCGCTTATCCGAGGCGACCACCACTTCAAAAGCACCCGCCTCGCGGTGCCGGTATGTGTCTTTGCCGACATGGTCAATGTCAAAACGATGGTGGGCATGCTTGACAACCGAGACGCGCATCCCCTGCATCCGAAAAATGGGAATGAGTTGCTCCACCAACATGGTCTTACCTGAACCGGAGTAGCCGGCAAAGCCCACCACCTTCATGGGCAGTGTCGCGCGATATAGGTCTTGATGGCCTGCGCATCCGCCGCCATGCGAATAACCCGCTTGGGCAAGGCCTCAATACCATCAAATTTGGGCGGACGATTGGGCTCTTGGCCCAGCGCTTCCACAATCGTGGCTGCAAATTTGATGGGCAAGGCGGTCTCCATCACGATCATGGGCACGCCTGGCTGTAGGTACTCATGCGCCACCTTGACGCCGTCGGCCGTGTGGGTGTCCACAATCACGCCATGGCGCCCAAACGTGTCCTTGATCGTTGCAAGGCGGTCTGCGTGGGTGCTTCTTCCACTCACAAAACCATAGCGAGTGGCCGCTTCGCAGAAGGCCGGGTCGGCGCTCAGGTCAAAGCGGCCCTCCCGGCTCAAAGTGTCGGAGAACAAGGCTTTGACACGCGCGCCATCACGCCCCAGCAGATCAAAGACAAAGCGCTCAAAGTTGGAGGCCTTTGAAATATCCATGGACGGGCTGGACGTCTCAACGGTATCTGCACTGCTGCGGACCCGATAGACGCCCGTACGCAAAAACTCATCAAGCACATCGTTTTCGTTGGTAGCCACCACCAGTTTGTCGATCGGCAAACCCATCATGCGAGCGACATGGCCAGCGCACACGTTGCCAAAATTACCGCTGGGCACGGTGAAGCTGACCTCTTGCTGGTTTTCAGTGGTCGCCTGAATGTAGCCAGCAAAGTAATACACCACCTGTGCCAACAAGCGGGCCCAGTTGATGGAATTGACCGTGCCAATTTTGTATTTGCGCTTGAATTCCAGGTCATTCGACACCGCCTTGACCATGTCCTGGCAATCATCAAAGACACCGTCGACCGCAATGTTGTGGATGTTCTCGTCCATCAGACTGAACATCTGCGCCTGCTGGAACGGGCTCATGCGGCCAAAGGGGCTGGTCATGAACACGCGCACCCCTTTCTTGCCGCGCATGGCGTACTCGGCCGCGCTGCCCGTGTCGCCGCTGGTCGCACCCAGAATGTTCAACTCTTCACCGCGCCGTGCCAACTCATACTCAAACAGGTTGCCCAGCAACTGCATGGCCATGTCCTTGAACGCCAGCGTGGGGCCATTGGACAGGGCTTCCAGCCAAAGGTCGTTTTCCAAGTGGCGCAAAGGAACGATTTCACCCGTACCAAACACCTCGGCGGTGTAGGTCTTGCGGCAGATAGCCTTCAGATCAGTGGCAGGAATGTCGTCGATGTACAGCGACAAAATCTCGAACGCCAGGTCGCCATAACCTTGCTCATGGTAGACCTTGCGCCAGCGCGTGAGCGTGGCGTCATCCACCTGCGGGTAGTGCTCTGGCAGGTACAAACCGCCATCGGGCGCCAGGCCTTCGAGCAAGATTTCACAGAAGCGCTTGCGGTCGGCGTGGCCACGGGTGGACAGGTAGTTCATCAGGCTAGCTCTTCCTTGCGAATACGGGTGATGGGCTCCAGGACCGTTGGCAGCGCCTGCATCAAGGCCATGGCGGCGTTCATGCGGGCTTCCACACAGTCATGGGTGAGGATGATGACGTCGGTCTGGGGGACAGCGCCCTTGGCATCGCCACCCACCTCATCGGCTTCGCGCTGCAGCACGGCGTCAATGCTGATACCTGCCTCCGCGAGAATACCCGTCACTTTGGCCAGCACGCCCGCCTCATCGGCCACGCGCAGGCGCAGGTAGTAGCTGGTCACCACATCGCCCATGGGCAGCACAGGCAAATCGCTCATGGCGTTGGGCTGGAACGCCAGATGCGGCACGCGGTTGAGTGGGTCAGCGGTGTGCAAGCGGGTGATATCCACCAGATCCGCAATCACGGCACTGGCAGTGGGCTCGGAGCCCGCGCCTTTGCCGTAATACAGCGTGGTGCCCACGGCATCGCCCTGCACCACGACGGCGTTCATGGCGCCTTCCACATTGGCAATCAGGCGCTTGGTCGGCACGAGGCTGGGGTGCACGCGCAATTCGATGCCACCCGTGCGATTCGTCGCATCGGGCGCCCGGCGCTTGGCGATACCCAGCAGCTTGATGCGATAACCCAATTGCTCGGCGTATTTGATGTCGGCAGCGCCCAGCTTGGTGATGCCCTCCACATAGGCCTTGTCGAACTGCACCGCAATGCCAAACGCAATGGCCGACATCAACGTCACCTTGTGGGCCGCGTCCACACCTTCAATGTCAAAGGTCGGGTCCGCCTCGGCGTAGCCCAAGCGTTGAGCCTCCTTGAGCACGACGGCAAAGTCCAGGCCCTTGTCACGCATTTCACTCAAAATGAAATTGGTGGTGCCATTGATGATGCCGGCAATCCACTGGATGCTGTTGGCTGTCAGTCCCTCGCGCAGGGCCTTGATGATCGGGATGCCGCCCGCTACGGCCGCTTCAAACGCAACCATCACGCCCTTGGCGGAAGCAGCGGCAAAGATTTCGGTGCCATGCACAGCCAGCAAGGCCTTGTTGGCTGTGACAACATGTTTGCCAGCAGCGACAGCTTCCAACACCAGCGTTTTGGCAATGCCATAGCCACCAATCAGCTCAATCACGATGTCGATGTCGGGGTTGGCAATGATCTTGCGCGCATCGTTGACCACCATCACACCCTCGCCCACCAGACTTTGGGCACGCGCCACGTCCAGATCGGCCACCATCGTGATCTCGATAGCCCGGCCGGCACGGCCCTTGATTTCCGCCTGATTGCGGCGCAACACATTGAATGTGCCCGACCCTACAACACCCATGCCCATCAGGCCTACTTGAATTGGTTTCATCATTGATTATTAGTTAAATCGGCCTATAGCCGGCGTTTCATAAGGGTTTATAGATTCAAAAAAAGTAGCAAATCAGGTGCTGTGCCGCTTGCGATAGCTTTCAAGAAATTTTGCGATCCGGTTGATGGCTTCACGCAAATCATCTTCATGAGGCAGAAACACAATTCTGAAATGGTCTGGCGCTGGCCAGTTGAAACCGGTGCCCTGCACCAACATCACCCGAGTCTCCTTGAGCAACTCCAGGAAGAACTGGCGGTCATCCCTGATGGGATACATCACCGGATCGAGCTTGGGAAACATGTACAGCGCGGCCTGGGGTTTGACGCAACTTACACCGGGGATCGCCGTGATCAACTCATAGGCAAGATCGCGCTGGCGGCGCAACCGCCCGCCCTCGCCCACCAGGTCATTGATGCTCTGGTAGCCGCCCAGTGCGGTCTGAATCGCCCACTGCCCTGGCACGTTGGAGCACAGCTTCATGTTGGAGAGCATGTTCAGGCCCTCGATGTAATCCCGGGCAGGCTTTTTGTCCCCGGACACCACCATCCATCCCGCACGGTAACCGCAGGACCTGTAACTCTTGCTGAGCGAGTTGAAGGTTAGTGTCAGGATATCCGACGACAAACTCGCCATGGCGGTGTGCTGCACACCGTCATACAGCACCTTGTCATACACCTCGTCAGCCAGAATCACCAGTCCATGCTCACGGGCGATATCAACCACCGCCTTGAGCAACTCGGTGGTGTAAATGACGCCCGTCGGGTTATTGGGATTGATCACCACAATGCCTTTGGTGCGCGGTGTGATCTTCGCGCGGATATCGTCCAGATCCGGCATCCAGCCGTTCGATTCGTCACACACATAGTGCACAGGCTTGCCACCCGACAGGCTGGTCGCCGCCGTCCAGAGCGGGTAATCCGGCATGGGCAGAAGCAACTCATCGCCATTATCCAGAAGCGCGTTAGTGGCCATGGTAATCAATTCGCTGGCGCCATTGCCCAGATAGATATCGTCAAGCGATACGCCGGCAATGCCTTGCTTTTGCGTCTCGTGCATCACGGCCTTGCGCGCCGCAAAAATACCCTTGCTGTCCGAATAACCGGCTGAGTTGGGCAAATTGCGAATCATGTCCTGCTGAATTTCTTCCGGTGCATCGAAGCCAAACACAGCCAGGTTACCCAGATTGAGCTTGATGATCTTCTGACCTTCATCCTCCATCTGCTTGGCGGCATCCATGATGGGGCCGCGGATGTCATAGAGCACGTTGGCTAGCTTGGCAGATTTGGTAATGGTTTTCAAAGTCCCTCCAGACGTCAACAACACGAGGCGAAACCTATAATTTGACCACATTTCCGGCGCCTCACCGGTAATTGACGCACCGCAGCATCCACAGCATTATTTTCTCAAATATGAAGTTTCAGCCAGACCTTATCAAAGTCCAATCCATCAGCGGCTACGGACCCGGCTGGATTGGCGTCGGGGGTGAAAAGATCACTGACAGCATCGTCATCGGATCACGAGGTGAGCGCTTCTCCTGGGCTTGCCAACGCTTCTCCGACCTGACACCAGGGCACTTTGCCGTGCTGGCAGACTTGAACACCGAGTTGGTGATCTTCGGCAGTGGCCAGAAAATCCGTTTTCCGCAGGGTGTCTGGATCAGGCCCTTGATCGACAAACAGATCGGCATTGAGACCATGGACACCCAGGCGGCCTGCCGGACCTACAACATCCTGGCCAGTGAAGGGCGTAACGTGGCCGTCGCTCTGCTGCTGGAGACTGACCCGGCGTAACGCGTTGGGTGGCCCGCCGGGCAAGTAATTTCGAGGTAAAATAGACGGTTGCGGTCGTAGGCGCCAACGCGCTGTCAAAGGATAGTGCCCACGACTTGAGAGAACGACGCATCCTGTCACACGAGATCATTAGAACTATGGCGATTGTTGTCAATAAACCCATTCCTGAATTTGAATCGAATGCCACGAGCGGCATCAAGGTGTCCAGCACGTCGCACCTTGGTAATGTCGTTATTTTGTACTTTTACCCCAAGGACAACACGCCTGGCTGCACCACGGAAGCCATGCAGTTCCGTGATAAATACAAGGATTTCGTCAAGGCTGGGGCCACCGTGTTTGGTGTGTCGCGAGACAACATGAAATCCCATGATGAGTTCAAGGCCAAGCTGGAGCTGCCCTTCGAGCTCATCGCCGACACAGAAGAAAAAATGTGTCACATGTTTGGTGTGGTCAAAAACAAGATCATGTACGGCAAAAAGGTGAAGGGTATTGAACGCAGCACCTTTTTGATCGGCGCCGATGGCTTGCTGAAAGAAGAATGGCGTGGCCTCAAGGTCCCCGGTCACGTCGATGACGTTCTCAAGGCCGTCAAGGAACTCAAGAAAACAGCTGCGTTAGTCTGAACATAGAAGAGGTGTAGGACCCAACGGTTTAGACTGTAGTAAAGATTGAGCATAATGATATTTATGCTGATCAAGTTCACCGCCGATCTTCCAAACAAAAAGCCGTCTTGGTCCCAAGGCGGCTTTTTCGTTTTCAAAGCCGAAAATCAACTCATTCATTGCGAGTAAAACCGACCATGCCATTGCCCACTGCACCTGCCAAACGCGCCGCCTTGCTCTCCGAACGTGACTACGGCCAGACGGCCAGCATGCAACCCAAAGCCCGACGAGCCGACGCTTCACTGATTCAAGGCAAGGCTCTGGAAGAATCGCCGCGCTCAGCAATGACTGAAACCGTTATGAAGATGACAGACACGGTCGAAGTGGCGCCCAAGAGCCCGCGTGAAACACGGGTCCGGACACGCCGCAAGGAGACCGTCGAAGCCCTTGAAATCAAAGCAAAAAGACTTCAGCATGCCGGTCCAGCCAAATTGTTCGTGCTGGACACCAATGTTTTATTGCACGATCCCATGTGCTTGTTTCGCTTTGAGGAACACGACATCTTTCTACCCATGATCGTTTTGGAGGAGCTTGACGCGCACAAAAAAGGCATGACCGAAGTTGCACGCAACGCACGTCAGACCAGTCGCACGCTGGACGCCCTGGCTGGCCAGCAGGGATCTGACATCACTGCTGGCTTGCCTCTCAATGTCACTGGCCACCGCCAGGCCCGGGGCAAACTCTTCTTTCAGACACAACTGCTGAACTACACATTGCCAACCAGTTTGCCTCAGGGCAAGGCCGACAACCAGATTTTGGGTGTGGTTGATGCCCTGCGCCAGCAGCATGCCCCCAGAGAAGTTGTACTGGTGTCCAAGGACATCAATATGCGTGTCAAGTCGCGTGCGCTTGGCCTCAATACCGATGACTATCAAAGCGACAAAACACTGGAAGACGGGGACTTGTTGTATGCAGGGTCGATGGCATTGCCAGCCAACTTCTGGACGACACACGGGCAAGCCGTTGAAAGCTGGCAGCAAGGAGCCCATACCTTTTACAAAGTTACGGGCCCGATTGTTCCCTCGCTGCTCATCAACCAATTCGTCTATTTCGAGTCTCCAGGCGAGCCCAGTTTATATGCCCGCGTCACTGAAATACGTGGCAAGACAGCTGTGTTCAAGACACTCAAAGACCACACACACTTGAAGAATGCCGTGTGGGGTATTACGAGTCGAAATCGGGAGCAGAATTTTGCGATGAACCTGCTGCTGGACCCCGAGATTGATTTTGTGACCCTAACTGGTACCGCTGGCACGGGGAAAACGCTTATGGCTCTGGCCTCAGGACTGACACAAGTGCTGGATGACCGCCGCTACACCGAGATCATCGTCACACGGGCCACCGTCAGTGTCGGTGAAGACATTGGTTTCCTGCCAGGCACCGAAGAAGAAAAAATGGGCCCATGGATGGGCGCGCTGGACGACAACCTGGAGGTTTTGGGCAAAACCGATACAAGCGCTGGCGAATGGGGCCGCGCGGCCACCAGTGAACTGATCCGTAGCCGCATCAAGATCAAAAGTATGAACTTCATGCGGGGCAGAACCTTCCTGAATAAGTACGTCATCATCGACGAAGCACAGAACTTGACGCCAAAACAAATGAAGACGTTGATTACCCGCGCTGGACCGGGGACCAAAATCGTTTGCATGGGGAATTTGGCACAAATCGACACACCTTATTTGACCGAAGGGTCGTCGGGCTTGACCTTTGCAGTCGACAAGTTCAAAGGCTGGCAACATGGCGGGCACATCACCTTGGCTCGGGGTGAACGATCGAGGCTGGCAGATTTTGCCAGCGATGTTCTCTAAATCTCATTCGAACAACTCAAAAAATGCTGCCCAACGGCAGCATTTTGGTTGGAGCGACTCTAGTAGTCGCCGCTACCCCCTCGGGCGAGGGACTCAAACTTGGTGATGCTGTTCAAAAAAGCCAGCTTCACAACGCCGGTCGGACCATTTCGCTGCTTTGCAATAATGACTTCTGCCACGCCAGGCTCTTTGCAGGCATCCTTGGTGTAGTACTCGTCTCGGTAAATGAACATGATGATGTCCGCATCCTGCTCAATGGCGCCGGATTCGCGCAAATCACTCATCATTGGTCGTTTGTCAGGCCGTTGTTCCACACTTCGATTGAGCTGCGACAAGGCAATCACGGGGCACTGCAGCTCTCGCGCCAACATTTTGAGGCCACGGGAGATCTCACCCAATTCAGTCGCACGGTTTTCTCCGTCACCACCCGAGCCGCTCATAAGCTGCAGATAGTCGACCACGATCAAGCCCAATTTGCCACACTGACGTGACAGCCGCCTGGCGTTGGCACGCAGTTCACTCGAAGTCAGGCCAGCGGATTCATCAATATGTAGCGAAATGGTGCGCAGCTTCTCAATGGCCTCGGTCAAACGGGGCCACTCTTCGTCGGTCAACTTGCCTGTGCGGAGGTGGCCCTGATCAATCCGTCCAATCGAGCCCACGATACGCACGGCCAGTTGTGCCGCACCCATTTCCATTGAAAAAACGGCAACGGGCAGACCTTCGTTCAACGCCACATGCTCCGCAATATTAATGGCAAGTGCCGTTTTTCCCATCGAAGGACGGGCGGCCAGCACAATCATGTCACCGGCTTGAAACCCAGCGGTCATGCGATCCAGATCATAGAAGCCCGTAGGCACCCCGGTAACATCGTTGGGGTTGTCGGCCATCTCTTGCACACGGTCCAACAAATCTACGACCAAGGTGTCCATAGACTGGAAGCCCTGCTTGGTTCGTGCGCCCTCTTCTCCGATATTGAAAATTTTCTGCTCGGCCTCGTCCAGTATGTTTGCGACCGGCCGGCCTTTCGGATTGAACGCACTGGTCGAAATTTCATCACTCGCGGTAACCAGCTTGCGCAACACCGAGCGTTCCCGCACGATTTCGGCATACCGGCGGATATTGCTGGCACTGGGCACATACTGAGCCAGCGAGTTGAGGTAGCCCAAACCGCCAATTTCCTCGGCCTTGCCCAAGCTTTGCAGGTGTTCGAACACCGTGATCACGTCAGCCGGTCGGGAAGCGTTGATCAGGGACGCCATGGCTGTAAAAACAAGGCGATGCTCATAGCGGTAAAAGTCACCGTCGTGCAACAAATCACTCACGCCATCCCACGCGAGGTTATCCAGAAGCAAGCCACCCAACACGCTGGATTCTGCCTCGATGGAGTGCGGGGGTATACGCAGTTGCGCTACTTGTCGGTCTTTGCCGTAGTCATCGACCACAGCCGAAAGCGGGGAAGACATGGAATTTCCTTTGGGAGGTTGATATTACGCCAGCCCTTGCCAGTCGTCGAGGGAGATACGGGGCGGCAAGCGACCTGAACCTCATGAACGAGCAGTTCAGAAAAATTCAGCGCCAATGAACAAGCCACCGGGGCTTGCGCTCCGGCGGCTTCTGG
>CAZBKX010000436.1:0-5326 GCA_964492535.1 uncultured Rhodoferax sp.
CAAGGAACGTCACGAAGACTGGATGGTCACCGCGCCAGAGAAGTGCATCTCCCAAGGCTACGACATGGTGTTGAACGGCTGGGAGATGGGCGGTGGATCAGTCCGGATACACCGGGCTGAAGTCCAGCAAAAAGTGTTTGACGCGCTCAAGATTACGCCAGAAGAAGCCCAGGACAAGTTTGGGTTTTTGCTCGACGCTCTTCAATATGGCGCGCCGCCCCATGGCGGCCTGGCGTTCGGCCTGGACCGCATCGTCACCTTGATGACGGGTGCCGAGTCCATTCGCGACGTGATCGCGTTTCCAAAGACGCAGCGCGCTCAATGCCTGTTGACTCAAGCCCCCAGCACGGTCGATGAAAAGCAGTTGCGCGAGTTGCACATCAGGTTGCGTGCGCCGGAGCCGGTCAAGCCCGCTTGACAATGAACTGATTCCGCGGTTGAGGCAGAATGAAAGGGCGCTATATCGGCGCCCTTTTTTATGGCCCATATTTTTAAAATTCCCCAATCTGTTCTGGTCGTCGTCTACACGCCCGCTTTGGACGTACTCTTGATCAGAAGAGCTGATGCGGCGGATTTTTGGCAATCTGTCACAGGCAGTAAAGACTTTCTGGATGAGCCCTTTGTGCAGACGGCATCGCGCGAAGTGCTGGAGGAGACGGGTATCGACTGCGGGCCGGGTACCTCGCTGGCGAGCGAGCTACATGATTGGCATCTTGAAAATGTCTACGAGATTTATCCAGCTTGGCGACATCGCTATGCACCGGGCGTCTCCCGCAACACCGAGCATCTGTTTGGCTTGATGGTTCCAGAACGAACGGCAGTTCGATTGAGCCCCCGGGAACACACCGACTGCCAGTGGCTGCCTTACCGCCAGGCGGCCCAAGCTTGCTACTCGCCGTCCAACGCAGAAGCATGTTTACTGTTGCCCAAAATGGTGGCGATCAAGGAGTCGCCATGAACATCCTGCGTGTAGCGACTTACAACATCCACAAGGGAGTGCAAGGCATCGGTCCACAGCGCCGTTTGGAAATCCATAATCTGGGCCATGCCATCGAGCAGCTTGATGCGGACATTGTGTGTCTCCAGGAGGTCCGCAAGCTGCACCGGCGGGAAGAGAAATATTTCACTCACTGGCCTGAATTGCCACAAGCTGATTTCCTGGCGCCCGAAGGTTATGAGGCGATTTATCGCACCAACGCAGTCACTCGACACGGCGAGCACGGCAATGCCATGCTGTCCCGGTGGCCAGTGATCGGGCACCAGCATGAAGATATTTCGGATCACCGTTTTGAGCAACGTGGCCTGCTCCATTCGGAGGTGCTGGTGCACGGGCAGGCTGTGCATGTACTGGTGGTTCATTTGGGCTTGATCAAGGCGAGTCGAGCCCGCCAGGTTGCGCAGTTGCAGCGTTTCATTGAGCGCGAAGTGCCTCCGATGGCGCCTCTGCTGCTTGCTGGTGATTTCAATGATTGGGGGGGCAATGTCAAGCTGGCGCTACAGAGCACCCACCTGAGGGCCTTTGAGGGGCTTCGCAATCCAACATTTCCATCCCGCTTGCCTTTGGTCCAATTGGACTATGTGTACGCACGAGGTTTGACGCCCGTGGGGGTTCATGTGCCGCGCGGGCGTATCTGGTGGCGTATGTCAGATCACTTGCCTTTGATTGCTGAGTTCGCTTTACCGAATCATTTGCCCAACTGATGGGGCAACTGCTTTTTCGACCCGGCCACCAGGTGCATTTGCTGGAAGGGGGGCAAGAATTTTTCTCTGCCTTGATTCAATCCATTGACGACAGTCTTCATGAAGTGCGACTGGAGACCTACATATTCAGCGTCGAAGGAGCGGGTCAACAAGTTGCCAGTGCTCTGGAGCGTGCTGCATTGCGCGGGGTTATGGTGTTTGTCCTGATGGATGGGGTCGGGACACCGGGACTTGCGCCGCAATGGGCAAGCCGTTTCAATGCCGCTGGTGTGAAGTGGCGAATCTTCTCCCCTTTAGGACGCTTCGGGATCTTGGTGCCCAGTCGCTGGAGGCGAATGCATCGCAAGTTGTGTGTGGTGGACGGGACCGTGGCGTTTTGCGGCGGCATCAATGTGTTGGATGATTATTACGACCCCAACTACGGCACCCTGGAGTTCCCCCGGTTTGACTTTGCGGTGAGGGTGACGGGACCACTCGTGCGCACAGCGCATGAAGCGACCACGCAGTTTTGGTCGCGATTGAAAGCGGTCAATCTGTTGCGTCAGAGTGACTTTCGGGAAGGTTGGCAGGCACTTCAAGAGGCAGTCAGACTGGCGCGACGGGGCTCTGAGGATACGACTGCTGCGCCTGAAGAAGGAGTGGCGCCGCTGACTGATGCGATGCATGCAGATCTGGTGTTGCGTGATAACGTGCACAACCGTTCGCGGATCGAACGCAGTTACCGGCAGGCCATTGGCGCGGCAACACAAGAGATCATCATTGCCAACGCCTACTTCGTGCCGGGCCGGAAGTTGCGCAGAGGACTGATTCATGCTGCTAGACGAGGGGTGCGTGTTCGTTTGCTGCTTCAGGGGCGATATGAGTATTTCATGCAGTACCACGCTGCACGCCCTGTTTACGGTGCCTTGCTAAAGGCAGGGGTTGAAATTCATGAGTATTCAGTGAGCTTTCTGCATGCCAAAGTAGCCGTCATCGACGGACATTGGGCTACGGTGGGCTCCTCCAACCTGGACCCCTTGAGCTTGTTGCTGGCAAGAGAGGCCAACGTCTTTGTCGATGATGCAGAGTTTGCCCTGGAGCTCCGCACAAGGCTTGAACGCGCTATGGCGCTCGGTGGCAAGCGCATTGACCCGGCGACCTATTCGAACCGGCTGTGGCATCAGTTATTTCTTGACCGTTGCGCGTTCGGCTTGATGCGCGCGCTATTGTTTTTGACCGGTAAACGTTATTAATTTACCCCTGGCGCAGTGCTGCTTGGCGGGGACCTTTCATCAAAAACCCTATAGTCAAAACGCTGCTACCATGCCCGGATGTTAACGAAAAGTACGAGCACTATGAATCCAGTTGATGCCTATGACGGGACACCCGTCTCAGTCAAAATACGGGAGCGTTTGTTGGCGGCACGCAAACGTTTCAACGCCAATGACAACATCGCTGCCTTCATTGAGCCCGGTGAACTTGAAAAACTGCTGGACGAAGTGGAGGAAAAAATGCAGGGTGTGCTGAGTAGTCTGGTTATCGACACTGAGCGCGATCACAACACCGACAAGACCGCGCGTCGCGTTGCCAAAATGTATTTGAACGAGGTCTTCAAGGGGCGCTATGTCGGTGCACCGGCCATCACCGAGTTTCCCAATGCCGAACACCTTAACGAACTGATGATTGTGGGTCCCATTACGGTGCGAAGTGCCTGCAGTCACCATCTGTGCCCCGTGATCGGTCAGATCTGGATCGGTGTGTTGCCCAACGAGCACACCAACGTGATTGGTTTGTCCAAGTACGCGCGTCTGGCCGAGTGGGTGATGGGCAGGCCCCAGATTCAGGAAGAAGCAGTTGTCCAGTTGGCTGATCTGATTCAGCAAAAAACCCAACCAGACGGTCTCGCCATCGTCATGGAGGCGTCCCATTTTTGCATGGGCTGGCGAGGCGTAAAAGATATGGATAGCAAGATGATTAACTCGGTCATGCGGGGTAGTTTTTTGAAAGACCCCAACTTGCGTCGGGAGTTTTTGTCGCTGATCCCCAAGAAAGGTTAACCATGTTGGTACGTTTACTTTATGCCAGTCGGGCTATGGATACGAGTCCAGATGCCATTGACGCTATTTTGGCGCAATCCCGCCAACATAATCCCGAGTGCGGAATCACTGGCATCCTATGCTACGGCGGTGGTATTTTCTTGCAGGCTATCGAGGGTGGGCGCATGCCTGTGAGCGAACTGTACGGCCACATACAGCGCGATACCAGGCACAGAGAGGTGGTGTTGTTGCACTACGAAGAAATCTCGGAACGGCGCTTTGGTGGATGGACTATGGGCCAAGTCAACATGTCCAGGATCAATGCGTCGATTTTGCTCAAATATGCTGAAAAACCTGAACTCGATCCCTACTCCGTCTCTGGTAGCGTGTCCCTCGCGCTGCTTGAGGAACTGATGGCAACGGCCAGCATCATTGGCCGAGCTTGATCGGTCATTTGCTTGCTTGGCTCTTGTGGATCTGAACAGGTTCATGAGGCTGTGCTGAGGGAGTTGGTTGGCTGCGATTTCTCTTCCAGCCCTTCAAAAACCAAGTCGATTGTTTTGGCTTTTGGTCATTTGAACAAGGGCTGCGTTCAGGTGTCTCGACTGGAGCGCTTGCAATCTCTGGATGCATTCTCACAGTGGTTGCTGAAACCTGCGGGCTGGGTTGGTGGATTCGACCTCCCGTTTGGCTTACCGAGGGAATTGGTTGAAACACTGCGCTGGCCAGTTCAGTGGGAAGACTGCATTCACTACTACGCCAGTCTGACTCGGGAGCAGGTCCGCTCCACCTTTGCCGGGTTTTGCAATGCGCGTCCAACAGGCGGAAAATTTTCACACCGAGCTACCGATCTTCCGGCAGGTTCCAGTTCCTCCATGAAATGGGTTAACCCGCCTGTGGCATTGATGTTGCATGCCGGTGTACCAAGACTACTGGCGGCTGGGGTGCACTTGGTTGGTTTGCAGCCAAACCAATCCGATGGCCGACCCAGTGCAAACGGCCAGACCCGACGAATAGCTCTGGAGGCCTACCCCGGTTTGTTGGCGCGTGAGGTGTTGGCTCAGAGAAGCTATAAAAGCGATACCAAAGCCAAACAAACACCAGACCGACTGATTGCGCGCAAAGACCTCATCACTGCGTTGGAGCATGGTCAAACCCGGCTAGGCTTGCGCCTCAAACTCACTCACTCCCAGCGGGATCTTTTGGTGGATGACGGCAGTGGTGATTCGCTTGATGCGGTGCTGTGTCTGGTTCAAGCCGCTTGGGGTCAGGCTCGCTACTCTGAAGGTGATGAGCGCTATGGTTTGCCTGCCGACATGGACCCTCTGGAGGGCTGGATAGTGACAGCCGGTTCGCGCAAGCACTAGTTCATTTGCCGGATAACGGTTTCTTCGAGTTTGCCTGCCAACTGGGAGATGGCTAGGGCGGCCGGGCAACCCGGCATGGATTGCATCAGCAGCTGACGCCGCATCACAGCCTGACGTACCGATGGGTCTGAGGGAATGTCGCCCACGTGAATCAATCGCAAGGGGCGCCCCGGTTCAGATACGACAAATCGATCCAACACTTGTTGCAACTGAGTCGTGATCGCCCGCCCATCACCCAGTCGT
>CAZBKX010000437.1:0-10601 GCA_964492535.1 uncultured Rhodoferax sp.
GGCCTGTCCGTGCGAGTGCTTGGGCACCCCGGCAACCAACCAAACAGTCGAAGTCGCAGCCCTCGTCGGCCTGCAGCACGCGATCAATAGAAGGCTGCTGGTAACCGCTCTTTGAGGGGTGACCGTTTGGGCGGCCTCGGGCGCCACATGCAGCACCACGGTGCCGCTCATGCGGGCGGATGACTTCGGCGTTGTGAATCGGGGCGTCCAACACGTTGTCCCGGATCGACTTGCCATTGACGGTGCGTGCATTCTTGTGCGGCAACAAGCCGCCCTTGCCCACATTCGTCCAGTCTTCCAGCTCCAGCGACACGCCAAGGCGCCCGACAATGGCCTTCGGGTGAATCACGGCGTTGGTCGATCCGCCGATGGCGGCGTTGACACGGATGGCGTTGTCAAACGCCTCACGCGTGAGTGCCTTGGAGAGCTTCAGGTCTTCCCACACCATATCCACCATGCGCACGCCCGACATGTGGGCCAGCACGTAGCGGCGCGCGTCCACTGCGGGAATGGCGACGTTATGGGGCCGCGAGGTGCCCAGCGCGGGAGCCGATGTCGCAGCCCACCAGCAGCGCCACGGCGTGCGTGGGGTTGCCGCGAATCGACTCTTGCACGTCCATGCTGGCCATGGTTGCGGGTGAGCACGGCGGTGGGCCGCAGGTTGGACTCGCCGTTGGAAAACACGGGGAATTCGACCGGGAAGCCACCGGTCTCGGAGATCCCGCGCTTCACGTGCTCGGCGATCTTGCGAAAGTGGCATTGCAGGGCGTGAGTTCGCTCCAGGGGTTGCAGATACCGCTGATGGGCTTGCCCTGAAATTCGTGGTCAGTTATGCCCTGATTCTTCATCCAGCTGCGGTATGTGAAGCCGCTTTTGTCAGCGCTGCCGAACCAGGCGACGAAGCGCAGGGGGGCTTTTTTTGAGCCAGACAGGGCGGTCGCTGTCAATGGTTGGGTTGGGCGGGCGACCGCATCTTGGCCCGCGAGATTGACGCGTCAGGCCAGCGAGTCAGCCCGATGCAAAATCCGGGTACACGGCGTGTTGCCCCAAGGAGTTCTTGATGTTTGAATCAGCAGAAATTGGTCACAAGATCGGCAAGGCCGCGTACAAGGAGGCCGTGCCGGTGCTGCGGGCCGCCTTGCTCGGTGCGCAGATTGATTTGCACAACAACAAGAAGATTCCCGTGGTGGTGCTGATCAGTGGCCAGGACGGCTCGGGCAAGGGCGAGACCATCAACGTGATGTACGAGTGGATGGACCCCCGTTTTATCTCCACACTGGCCTTTGCCCAACCCACGGATGAGGAACACGAGCGCCCGGCCATGTGGCGCTACTGGCGATCACTGCCGCCCAAAGGACGCATCGGCATTTTTGCAGGCTCATGGTATTCCGACCCGATTCGCCAACGTATCCAGGGGAAGATAACGCTGGAAGAGCTGGATGCGCGGGCCGCCCAGATCAACCGGTTTGAGGCCATGCTGGTCAACGAAGGCACGCTGGTCCTGAAGTTCTGGTTTCACCTGACCAAAGAGGCGCAAAAGAAACGCCTGAAAGACCTGGAGAGTGACCCCCGCACCGCATGGCGGGTGACACCATGGCATTGGGAGCGCCTAAAGACCTACGATCAGTTGCAAGACGTGGCAGGTCACCTGTTACGGGTGACCAACACAGCCGCTGCGCCTTGGGTGGTCGTCGAGTGCGCAGATGACCGCTATCGGTTCCTGACCGTGGGACAAGTCTTGCTGGAGGCATTGCAGAAAAAGCTAAGCAGCCCAACAAGGCAGGACGCCTCGGCGGCGCCGCTGGTGCGTGTGGACACGGATGGCCGCAATGTGTTGTCGGCGTTGAACCTCAACCTCAAACTGGCGGACAAGCCCTACGAGAATGAATTGGCCCAGTGGCAGGGACGCTTGTCGGAATTGATGCGCGATGCACGCTTCAAGGGGCGTTCACTGGTCTGCGCCTTTGAGGGCGCCGATGCGGCTGGCAAGGGCGGTGCCATCCGGCGCATTGGCGCGGCGATGGACGCGCGCCAATACCAGGTGACGCCGGTAGCCGCGCCGACCGAAGAGGAGCGTGCCCAGCCTCACCTGTGGCGTTTTTGGCGACATTTGCCGCGCAAAGGCCATGTGGCCATTTTTGACCGCACCTGGTACGGCCGGGTGCTGGTGGAACGCGTCGAAGGCTTTTGCGCCCCCAACGATTGGTTGCGGGCCTACAGCGAAATCAATGACTTTGAGCACGAAATGGCCGAGGCCGGCGTGATTGTGGTGAAGTTTTGGCTGCAGATCAGCCAGGAGGAGCAACTGGTTCGGTTCAAGGCCAGGGAGCAAGTGGCCTTCAAGCGCTTCAAGATCACCGAAGAAGATTGGCGCAACCGCGACAAGTGGGACGCCTACCAGCGAGCCATCTGCGACATGGTGGACCGCACCAGCACCGGCAATGCGCCCTGGACGCTGGTGGAGGCCAATGACAAAAACTACGCGCGGGTCAAGATTTTGCGCACACTGTGTGAACGCCTTGAGGCGGAACTGAACGGTCCGGCGCTGCCTTGCCAGCTGTCGGGTGCGGAAAAACAGGCCAAACCCGGGAAGCCCGGCAAACGTGACAAATCAGACAAGAAAGCCAAAAAATGACTCAACACCTTGGTGCAAGGCAAGGAGGCGTTTTGTGACTCATGGGAGTCCTGAGGGTGGTGACAGCGGCCTCGATATTCAATTCCTGGAGTCAGACTCGCGCTGATGAAGCAGTGCCAACACCAATATGCGGTCGATGGGGAGCAAAAATCGGTAGAGCGCCAGATAACCGGTTCGTCCTCTTGAGATCACCAGTTCGCGCTGCCCAAAGTGGACTTTGCGGCCAATCTCGGGATGCCGCACCAGAATCTCCAGCGCGTCAAACATCAAAATGGCAGTATCTTGTACGGCTTTCGGGTCCGCGTCTTGGAGGAAGTCACTGAGCCTTTCCAGGTCCACCAACGCTTGTTCGGTGTAAACCAGCGCAGTCATGCGCCGGGGTCATGGGCTTGGCGGCATCCAGGGGCAGCGGCTGTGGCCTGCCCGGCTTGCCACCCGCTACGCGTGCCAAGATGTAAGTTTTGACGTCCGCACCGCTGAAGGCAGCGACTTTGGCAATGGAGGTCTTCAAAGCGACGGACGGGCAACTGCAGTGATGTGGTGGCGGGCATGGCAATCTCCAAAAAGCAACACGATTGCAACACCGGAAATCAACAAGCGCATATTGAATTGAAAATCAGCCTGTAGGGGAACTCTGCATAACTCTACCAGAAATGGGTTGAAAGAAGAGCTTTTTTGCTATAAAATACATAGCATTAAACAAACCCGCCTTGCCCCTTAATCTCAACGCAAAGAAAACCCGCAAGCAAGTCTCCCTGGACCAGATGGAGCACGCGGCTCCATGGGCTGCGTTGGTCGAACTCATTGCGCCCTACTACCCTGAAGGCGAGACTGGCAGGCCTCCCTTTTCGTTGATGACCATGCTGCGCATCCATTTCATGCAGCAATGGTTCACGTTGTCGGACCCCGCCATGAACGAAGCATTCTTTGACACCCCGCGGTTCCGGGAATTTGCGCAGTTGGAAGAGTTTGGCCGCCTGCAGGAAGCGGGAAGTCCTTTCGTATTCACATCGCCTTGGATGCCGACTCAGGCTGGGCGCACACCGTGCGCGGCACCTCAGGCCATGTCAGTGACATCGCCGAGGCCAACACCTTGCTGCACGGCGAGGAAAACGTCGAGTTTGGCGATGCGGGTTACCAAGGTGTTGAGAAGCGTGCGGACGCCACCAAAGAGGTGACTTGGCACGTGGCCATGCGCCCCGGCAAGCGTAGAGCGCTGAACAAGGAAAACCAAGCCGACGCCCTGATCGATAAAGCCGAAAAGCTCAAGGCTGGAATCAGTGCCAAAGTGGAACACCCGTTTCGGGTGATCAAGCGCCAGTTCGGGTTTGTCAAGGTGCGCTATCGCGGACTCAAGAAAAACACGGCACAGCTTGTCACGCTGTTTGCGCTGTCCAACCCGTGGATGGCACGCGGTAAATTGATGGGGGAGACGGGGCATGAGTGCGCCCAAAAACCGGGCCAACGCCCTGCAGGGCGCTCAAAGCGGCAGAAGAAACGATCAGATTTCAAGAGTTTTCTTGTGAAATTCCATGATCTGAAAACCAACGACTCGCTACGCCAATGGGTAGTGAATTGTTCAGATCTTCCTCAGCACCTGTTTAACTTGATTCAATTTCATAGTCTGTCAGGCCCTCCTAGGGCTTATTGCTGCTTTGTAAGGCTGCAAAATGACGGGAAACGGCTTGAAACTCTTTGGCAATAGCAGCTGAACGAATCGGATCAGCCGGCTCGGGCTTGTCAACACCCGCGGGAATAATGGACTCCATTGCCAGCGACTCCAGCAGAAGCTCCGACATGCGAGTTGCATCAGCCAGTATGGGGTAGCGTGGATCTGATGGGGCAAGTTTTGCCTTGGAGAGTTCCGCCAGAACCTTGCGCATCATGGGCGCGAATACGGTTCGGCTTCTTTCATCGGATTCCCGTTCCGAAAGTTTTCCCGCTTTGACTTGTTCCGCTTCAAGTTGCATAGACTTGAAAGCTTCCAGCATAGTCCGAACACCGTTGGCGAAATGCAGCGAGCCACGCTGATCAACCCGGGCCTGCGGTGCAGCAGTTGCCAGCGCAACTGTTGCGGCTACAGCGAATGCCAAACCGAGAAGCATCCGGCGCCGGATGGTCTGCGCGTAACGCTCTAGATCCAGTCGCTCTGGAAGCACGTAGGCAAGTACGCAACCTGCCAATAGGCCTCCGATATGGGCGGCGTTATCGATGCCCTGCTTGGCAAACCCTTGTACAAGCGAGTAAAGGACAAAAATTCCCGCGCTACTTAGAGTTTGTTTGCTGATGGATTGAGGCAACTGGCGGCGGTGCTGCCATATCCCAACTATCAAAGCGCCGGCTATGCCAAATACTGCACCTGAGGCGCCAACCGAGACAGCGACTTGGGCTCCAAAATGAAGACTGAGTGCACTGCCTAGCAACCCCGAGGCCAGGTAAATAAGTGCAAACAAACGTGGGCCATAGATCCGCTCCACGGTGATCCCCACGCTGTACAGCCCAAGCATATTGAGCGCAATGTGCATCAACCCGTTGTGCAAGAAGATGGAGCTTGCCATCCTCCACCACTCACCACGTTGCACCTCTGAGGCTGCGTTTCCTCCCCATTGAAGTAACAAATCAGCAGGCGTGCCCGCAAGAGTGCCGCCTTTGGCGAGTGATGCAATCCAGATTATTGAATTGACCGCGATTAGACTGTAGGTGATCCATGGCGTTGGCGTTAAGGACTTGAGCCGTTCTGAAAACGCCTTCTCCTCAGCGATATGGTTCTGAATCTTGGCAGGAGCTTGGAAGACGTCGAACTTTTGGCGGTGTTGCTGGATCGCTTCTAACAACTGTTCTTGCGAAGCGTCGTCTAAGGCTGATAGAGGTAGCGTAGGCTTTGATGGGTTCTGACCGGTCCAAAAGCTGCGTTTATCGACTTGGCCTGCAGACATCGCAAGAACAAGTTGAAGAGTCGGAACATTCTGTATTCGGGTAACAGCAATTTCAGATACTGAGTTCCACTCGTAGCGTTTGATTTTCCCGTTGAATATCTGCGACGTGATGCCTGCAGCATCCACGCTGATCAGCACTCTGCCGGTGTGCAACTGTTTTCGCAAAAACCAATCCAGGAGCCCCACAAAGCCAAGCAAGAACGCTGCGACAAACCAGACATGACTTCCTTTTGCCGTGACGGCTGACATCGCGATTCCGATTGCAGCACCACCCCATAAACCAAGGCGCGTTGTCCTTAATGAGTTTTTCTTCGATGCGTAAAAATTCTTTGGGTCTTGGCCTAGAGGCATTACTGAGTTCATTTTTTCCTTTTGCTGGCAATCGCGATTTCCGTGGGTGAGGCGGTCTATCCAAAGGGAGGAAATTCAATCACATCAAGCGAAGTGTGGCACGGGTTTTCGACGCGAAATCACTGCGACTTCCCGAAGTCGGACTTTACCCAACTGAGTAATGGACGCTGAACTGAGCGTCGGCCCACCACGCCACCAGCCCTCTTTTAAGCGTGTCCAAATGTCGCCTCGACCTATCCCAACGGATACGCTGATCGATCTCACAGGCCGGCGCGGAGTCCGCTGCCGAATCTGTACGGCTCAATTTGCGCACCTTCATCCAGCTGCGCATCGCCGCTGTCATCTGATGGCGGTGGTCCACTCACCAGAGATATGCCGCAGCCAACGGCCGGTATAGGGAAGGCAAATCGCAGGCGACTATGACCGGTCATACAGATTCCCAGACAGCGGTCATTCAAATGGCGCTAAGCCGCCCATTGCGGAACCCCATGGTTGGTGGTGTGGTGGGTGACGGTTGGAAGCCGTTGCCTACTTGTTGACTGGGTGTTTCTCTCCGGTCAAAAAGTCGTGACTAGGAAATTGCGCACGCATCACATTGGCAGGAACTTGTTTGACAAGCACTTCGTCTGAATGGACTCGAACATGGAAGACCTCCCCACAATGATTCTCCGCCCACACAGCGCGAGCGTATACGCCCCGCTCGACGGATTCCTGATGACCCCTGTTTCTTCAACCTTCAAGACTCGTGCTGTTGCACCATAAAAACGAAAGCGGGGATCATCACTTGTAACGGAAACCGCTCTGAACTTTCCCATTGCCGTAGCTCTGGCCGCTTTGGTCAGAGATCTCGCATTTCGTTCTCGATAGAACGCCCAGCCGATCACAAATAGTGCGCCAATCTGGAGCGTCTTAACGAGATCAATCTGCATACCTGGCTGGATTCCTACTTGGTTTGACTGGGCACTGCAATCTGGGCCTTTTGATTGTGGCCCGCCAGTTTTATCGCGCGGGATAGTTGCCAACGCACCCCGCAGGTTACCAAGCGCCAATGTTTTGCGCTTACCGGAGTGGGCATAGTCCATGCGCCAATATTTGCCACCGGGCTTGACCAAGAGGTACATCCCCCCGCCATCAGTGTGCTTGTCACCACCCGTTTTGCCACTGTGCTTGAGACCTGCCGAACAAACGTATCTGCGAGCGCCACATCTGACCTTCTTACGGCATCTCTCTGACGGCACTTGCAAGACACCGTCACAAGTACCGTTACTTTTACGGTGTCTCATGGTGTCGCCTGAAACAGCGTGAGCCAACAAAAAACCCACTATGGCAGTCGACATGCGGGTTTTGAGACGATGTGACACGTTGATAAATTGTCAAATGGTGCGGCTGGCGGGGATCGAACCCACGACCCTTGGCTTCGGAGGCCAATACTCTATCCACTGAGCTACAGCCGCAGTCCAGAGCGTGGATTGTAGGTGTTTTCTAAAGCACGCCCGCTATAATCGTAGGCTGCCTTCCAAGCCCTGATTTATAGAGGACACCATGAGCGACAACAGTCACGCGCACGATCACGACGAAGCCCACACCGGGCCTATCAAGAACCCCAAGCAATTGCTGCTTGCTGTTTTTTTCTCGTTTGTGGTGCCCATCTTCATCATCATTGGTCTGGTTTACTCCGTCACCAAGGAGAACAAACCCGCAGCGGGTTCCGTGAACGTCGAAAAAGCTCTGGCCTCCCGCATCCAGAAAATTGGCAGCATTGAAATCCGTGATGCCAACCGCCAGCTCAAAAGCGGCGAAGAAGTCTTCAAAGCACAGTGCTCCGCTTGCCACACCAGCGGTGCGGCTGGCGCCCCCAAACTTGACGATGCCGCCAACTGGGCCCTTCGCATCAAGACCGGCTATGACATGCTGCTGACCTCAGCCCTGAAAGGCAAAGGAGCGATGGGTGCCCAAGGTGGTGGTGACTTTGAAGAACTGGAAATTGGCCGTGCTGTGGTCTACATGGCTAACGCAGCCGGCGGCAAGCTGGAAGAACCCAAAGCGCCAGCCGCTCCGGCAGACGCTGCGTCGGCAGCCAAATAATCCGCCAGCCTCCCGTTTCAGTAAAAAACCGGTCTTTGACCGGTTTTTTATTGTGTTTTAGGCTTCTGACCGGCGTATTTATTGCCTTTAACGCTACTTTTTATGTAGCAAATCGGGGCTTTTCACATAGTTGAATCGACTGGGCAAACCAGCCACAAGGCAATCTGACGGCAGCCACAGCCCCTGCTCCACGGCCTCAGCGGCATGGGTCATGTCCTGGGTGTGCACCAGACCAAACCCAAGGTCCGTTTGCAGGTACAGGTAGCCATGCTCATCCAGCAAGCACTGCTCTATCTTGGCCGGGCGGCCGGCGTGGTCGTGAATCGAGAAATCTTCGCCCACGCGCCAGACGAGCGGCGTGGCCTCGAGTTCGACATACACGCGCTGGGGGCCATTTTGAAAATACCACTGGCCTTGGGTGTCAGGCTCGTAATTCCGCTGGATGAAGTCGATCAGCTTCTCGTGCTTGAGCAGCGAGCCTTTGCTGCGCGCGGACCCGCCCGCAAACGGCCCTGCCGCCTGGGCCGGGTCATCGCGCATGAACCAGTTGCCACGCGCATCAAGGCCCAGCCAGCCGTAGCAAGCTGGCACGTTGGGCCATTTGGCCAAGGCTTGTTTGACGATGTCATCCATTGGGTTTCTCCTGCGTACCCGAGGTTTGAATGTGAGCCAAAAGCCAATGGCCCACGGCCTGCGGGATGGCGGACAAGTGCCCCGGCCAGCGGCCCTGTGCAAATCCCACATGACCGCCCTGCGCGGGTTGCCACAAGGTCACATGTTGACCCACATCTTGCGGATGCGGCAGAGACGCTGCGGGAACAAAGGGGTCGTTGAGCGCATTGACCACCAGCGTGGGGATGCGAATCTGGTTCAGATGCGGCTTGGCTGAGGCACGCGCCCAGTAGTCTTGTGTGTTTTTGAAGCCATGCAGTGGCGCGGTGAACACATTGTCAAACTCATACAGGTCGCGCGCGCCACGCAAGTCATCGGCCTTGAACAAACCCGGATGCTGCGCCAATTTTTGCAGGGCCTTGGGCTTCATGGAATTCAAAAACAGGCGGGTGTAAACCAGTCGATTAAAGCCGCGCCCAATCGCCGCTCCGCTGGCACCCAGGTCCACAGGCGCCGACACACTGGCTACCGCCTGAACCACACGGGCGGCCTGCTCGCCCATTTCTTCGGCCCAGCGCAAGAGGGCGTTGCCGCCGAGCGACACCCCCACAGCGACGATGGCGCCCGAGTGCTGTTGGCGCAAGCGGGCCAGGATCCAGCCGATTTCCTCAAAGTCACCGGAGTGATAGGCCCGCGGCCCCAGGTTGAGCTCGCCGCTACACCCCCGAAAATGGGGCACGGCAAAGGCACAGCCGTTGGCTCGGGCAAACTCCGCCATCGCCTCAACATAATGACTGCCCGACGAGCCCTCCAGCCCATGAAACATCACCAGCAAGGTCTGCCCGGGGGCGTCCTGCAGCCAATCCACGTCAATGAAATCGGCGTCAGGCGTGGTCCAGCGCTCCCGCCGGTACTGCGCCCGGGGGCCCAAAGTGCGACGGGAATACAAGGCGGGCCAGATGGTTTGGAGGTTCCCGCCCGGCAACCAGTAAGGCGCTACATAGTTCATAGCTTCAGAGCTAATTAAATCGCCGGCCAGAGTTCATTATTGTCAATGAAGTACATGGTGGGTATCACTGATGTCTGGTGATTCCTGGGGCGTTCCCGGACTGGCATGGTGCGCCACCATCCGCCAACCTTGCGCCGTGTTTTGGTAGACGTTAGTGGCGATGACATAGGCATGGCGTGGGCCGTCTTCGGTCAAGACCTCAATGCGCTCCCGCACGCTGTGCACGCTGCTGGCCAGCGACTCGATCTTGTGTACCGCCTCGGGCCAGGCCCGAACCGTTCCGTTGGAAAACATGGCATCAAAGGCGGCGCGGATCGCGCCCAAGCCCAGCAGCCTGGGCCCACCCGGGTGCACGCACACAATCTCCTCCTCATCGGCCCAGCAAGCCATGAGTTTGTCCAGCTCCCCCGTCTGTAGGGCGTCATAAAACGCGGCCTCGATCTCATCGGCGGAGACGGTGGCGGCAACGGCCTTTTTTCTTGCTCTGGGCATGGTGGGGGGGGTGCTGGAAATTGAGTGGCTGATTTTCGGTTATTTCTCATGGCCCTCACCTGGATGGCCCTTTGTTGTTGTCCAATCAATACTCTGTGGGTCCGCATGTGCTACCGTTTCCCCCCTTCTACGCTGGAGCTATTCATGACACGCTGGTTTTATATTTTGGTGGCAGCCTTGACCCTGTCGGGCTGCGGTTACAACGATTTTCAGCGGCTCGACGAGCAAACCAAGTCAGCCTGGAGCGAGGTGCTGAACCAGTACCAGCGCCGCGCCGACCTGGTGCCCAATATTGTTGCCACGGTCAAGGGTGAGGCCGCGTTTGAGCAAGAGACGCTGACCAGGGTGATTGAGGCGCGCGCCAAGGCCACGTCCATTCAGGTGACGCCAGAAACCTTGAACAACCCCGAGGCGTTTCAGAAGTTTCAAGCCGCTCAGGGCGAGCTGGGCAGCGCGTTGAGCCGGTTGATGGCGGTGTCCG
>CAZBKX010000438.1:0-6560 GCA_964492535.1 uncultured Rhodoferax sp.
GCCAATCGGATGGCCCAGCGAAATGCCCGAGCCATTTGGGTTGACCTTGGCCGGGTCCAGGCCCAGGTCACGGCTGACTGCACAGGCTTGGGCGGCAAATGCTTCATTGGCCTCAATCACGTCCAGGTCACTGACCGACAAGCCGGCTTTTTTCAGGGCCGCTTGGGTCGCCGGCACGGGGCCAATGCCCATGTACTTGGGGTCCACACCGGCATGCGCGTAGGCGACCAGGCGAGCCATGGGTTTGAGGCCACGGGCCTTGGCTGTGCCCGCTTCCATCAAGACCACCGCAGCGGCGGCGTCGTTGATGCCCGACGCGTTGCCGGCGGTCACGGTGCCGTTTTCTTTGAGGAACGCGGGTTTGAGCTTGGCCATGTCAGCCAGCGAGCAATTGGGGCGGAAATGCTCGTCAGTGGCGTAGGCGACATCGCCTTTTTTGCTCTTGAGCATCACGGGCATGATTTGGGAGGTGAAGTAGCCGGCTTCGGTGGCGCGTTGGGCCCGGTTATGGCTCTCTACCGCGATGGCATCTTGTTCCTCACGGCTGATGCCCCATTTGGCCGCAATATTTTCTGCGGTAACGCCCATGTGAATGGTGTGAAACGGGTCGTGCAAGGCGCCCACCACCATGTCGACCATCTTGGTGTCGCCCATGCGGGCGCCCCAGCGTGCGCTCAGGCTGGCGTAGGGGCCACGGCTCATGTTTTCAGCACCACCCCCAATGGCAATGTCTGTATCACCCAACAAAATCGACTGGCTGGCCGAGATGATGGCCTGCAGGCCCGAGCCGCACAGGCGGTTGACGTTGTAGGCCGGTGTGCCTTCGGCGCAGCCGCCGTTGATGGCTGCAACGCGCGAGAGGTACATGTCCTTGGGCTCGGTGTTGACCACGTGGCCAAACACAACATGGCCTACGTCCTTGCCGTCAACTTGCGCTCGTGCCAATGACTCCCGCACGACCTGGGCAGCCAGTTCGGTTGGCGGAATGTCTTTCAGGCTTCCGCCATAGGTACCAATGGCGGTACGAACACCGCTGACAACGACAACTTCACGGGACATGATGGGGCTCCTTGGGATGATTTGAATGCTGTGCGCCTTGAATTTGGCGCAAGCTCTATCTTAGTCCCGGGCACCGCTGCGCTCGAACCGCGCCCGCGGGTGAGCTCAACTGCGCACGTCGTCAACCGGCTGGCTGCCAAAGTCGTGGCGATCCAGGCGGGCCAGCACCATCGCGGCAGCATCCGCTGGAGTGCTCAACTGGCCATTTTTGTGCAGGTTGAGGAAGTTGTTCTGGTCCGGAAAGGCCGCGGCGTTCGCGCTGCGGAGTTGAACCTGCATGTCGGTGTCAATCACGCCGGGGGCCAAGGAGCACACTTTGGCCCCAAAAGGTTTGATGGCCTCTTCGAGAGCCAGGCAGCGGGTAAAGTGATCCATGCCCGCTTTGGCTGCGCAATAGGCCGTCTGAGAGGCCATGGCCCGGCGCCCCAGGCCCGACGAGATATTCAGCACTTTGCGGGGCAATGCCCAGCTTTCTGTGACCCGCAGAAAGGCGGACGTCAGGAGCATGGGCGCTTCAAGGCCGACCCTGAGGGCGCGGATCAATTGGTTTGGATCGGTGGCGCTGAGCGGCGCGATGTCGGGTATGACGCCAGCATTGTTGATGAGCGTGGCACGCTTGAATCCGGACGCTTGAAGTGACTCAAGCCACGGCGCCAGGCGCGCGCCAGCAGCCAGGCCGTCTTCAAGGTCTATTGGCCACTGCTCAAGCGTGCAAGCCAGGCTGGCCGCCCGGGCGCTCAGCGCATCAACGGTGTGGCGGGAGATGCACAGCAGATGATTGTCAGGGCCAAGAAGTTGCTCGGCCATGGCCAGCCCCATGCCACGCGACGCGCCAGTCAGGATGTAGAGGTTTTTAGTCATGCGCCATGGTAGCGGAACCCCTGAGTCCCCTTCACGTGTCAAAAAGGGGCCGGGCTCGCAAAGCGCAGCATTGTGCCCGTGGCCGGGTGTTGGAGTTCAAGCGAGCAGGCATGCAGAAGCAAGCGATTCGCCAAGGCCTGCACCTCGGGGCTGCCATAGAGTTGATCGCCAGCGATGGCATGCCCGATGGCCAGCAAGTGCACCCTCAACTGATGCGATCGCCCCGTCACAGGTTCCAGTTCAATCCGGGTGACGGGGGTTGTCAGGGTCAGACCCGCCTGCGCTTGGGGTAGTACGCGCCACCGCGTGAGGCTCGGCTTGCCCACAATGGGGTCAATCACGCGGCAGGGCCGGTTGGGCCAGTCCACAATGATCGGGAGATCAATGACACCCCAGGGCTCGGTGGGGGCGGGCAGGTGGCCGTCGACCACCGCGACGTAGCGCTTGGCGATGTCGCGGCTGGCAAAGGCGTCGTTCAGTTGCCGTTGTGCTGCGGCGCCTCGCGCCATCACCATCAGGCCGGAGGTGGCCATGTCCAGGCGATGGACTACCCGCGCATCTGCAAACTGTTGTTGCGCCCGTGCGCTCAGGCAATCTTGTTTGTCCTCTCCGCGGCCGGGCACCGACAGCAATCCTGCCGGTTTGTCAAAGACCAGCATGCTCTCGTCCGCGTAGAGCACCTGCAGATCGTCAGATGGCATCAACTGGGTGAAGCAGGCGCTGCAAGGTTTCGCACATTTCGTCCACATCGTTGGGCTTGTGAATCAAAGCGCGTGCCCCCTCGGCCAAGGCGTTTTGCTCAATCTCCGCTGTCACATAGCCCGACGCGAGTGCTATGGGCAGTTCGGGGCGAATGAGACGGGCCTCCCGAAGCAACTCCAGCCCACTGTAACCCGGCATGTTGTAGTCGGTCACCACCAAGTCAAAGGCCGTCGGCTGGTCTCGCAGTGTCGCAACCGCTGCGCGAGGATCGGTGAAGGTGGTGACGTCAAAGCCTTTGCGGGTGAGCGCACGCTTGATCAAAAAGACCAGCGCCTCATCGTCATCCACGTACATCACCCGTTTACCCATGCCCTGGATGTCACTGGTTTTGACGGGTTCCTGCGGCGCTGGCGGGCAAGCGCCGTCAGCCACCGGAAAGTAGAGCGTGAAAGCACTGCCCACCCCAGGTGTACTTTGAACATCCACGGTGCCCATGTGCGTGCGCATGACCCCGTGAACCACCGCCAGGCCGAGACCGGTTCCCTGACCGACTGGCTTGGTCGTGAAGAAGGGTTCAAACACGCGCTCCAGCGTGACGGCATCGATCCCGCAGCCGGTGTCCCGAACGGTTAGTTTCACATGCTTTGCGCGAACCCCGGAGCGGCGCTCAATGTCGCCGGTTTCTGCATTGTTGCCGAGTTCAATCCGGATGGTGCCGCGCTGGTTGCCGATGGCGTGAATGGCATTGGTGCACAAGTTGAGCAGGGCCTGCTCCATTTGGGTGGCATCGGCCAGCACAGGCAAAGTTGTGGCGTCAATAGCCACCTGCATTTCAACCGTCGGAGGCAGGGCGACTTTCAGCAATCTCACCGTTTCCTGGACCACGTCGGCCAGTTGAATCGGTATGCGTTCGGGAGACTCATTGCGGCTGAAGGTCAAAATTTGCCGCACCAGGTCGCGTGCCCGTCGGCCCGCGCGGTCAATCTCGGCCAGACTGATCAGCGCTGGCGAATCGGGTCCAGCGTCTTGCCTGGCGAGTTCGGCGTTGCCCAGAATGGCACTGATGATGTTGTTGAAGTCATGGGCAATACCGCCCGCCATTGTGCCCACCGCCTGCATTTTTTGGGACTCGCGCAATTGAGATTCCAGCGCGTTGCGATGGGCTTCGACCTTTTTTCGTGCGGTCAGGTCTCGGGCGAAAATCGTGGTGGTGTCGCCATCCGGATGGCGCTCGAAGGACACGCTGATTTCAATAGCGATGGAATTCCCGCTCTGGGTGACTCCCGTCAGTTCCCCTAACTGGGCGTGCGTGGTCAGCGCCGCATAAGAGAGCGACTCCATCGCATTCGGCAGAAAACGCGTCAGAGGTGAGCCCATTGCTTCACTGGAAGGGCACTGAAATAGCGCTGCCGCCGTCGGGTTGAAGAGGGTGATGCGGTGATCCTTGTCCACTCCAATGATCGCATCCAGTGATGAATTGATGATGGACGCCAGACGGTTCTTGCTGAGCTCAAGCTCCTCATTGCGCTCCTGAAGTTCGGCGGCACCGGCCTGCAGGGCATGGCGCTGGGTCAGTAGTGGGCCTTGGTCAATGATGGCGCAAATGAAATGGGCTAATTCGTCTTGCGTGTTCTCAATGCGCGCAATATGCAGGTCGCCTGTGAACAGGGTATTGGCTCCAAAGGAGAACACCACTTCCGTGGTCTCGCTGGTACCTGTGGCTATTGCCGCAGTGAACGCGTGCGTGACCTTGGCACGTTGCTCCTGGATCACCAGCGGAAACAAAAAATTCAGGGGCGCGTCGTGTTCCTGGGGGCGGAACAGGCGCAAGGCCATGGCGTTGCTCTCCAGAACCAGACCATCCTCGTCCACCACCATCAGGGCCAGTGGCACATTGGAGAACAGAGTGAGAAATCGCTCGGATGCGCCCTCCGCAGCGACTTGGCTGTATCGGAGCGCCTTGTTTTGTATTTCCAGTTCTGCCTGGTACTGGTGCAGGTCTTTGACCATCTGCCGCTGCGAGGGTGAGCCTCCAGGGACATCGGACCTGTTGGACGCAGCGTACCAGCCCGATGGCCGCTTCAAGGGATGGTTGGAAGGGGTCTTGATCCGGGGCGGGCGTCGCATGCGTGCCACTGTATTTATGGTACCCAGCCTGATGCACCGTGCATCTGGCAGTGGTGCCTTATGACATCAGCGAGTGGGAGCGTTCTTCAGCTTGCCGCGCACCGGCACGACGGTGGTGACCGTGGGGCGCACTGCATCGGGGGATACAGCTTTGGGAGGGGATGTGTCTTTTTTTGGTTTTTTAACCATCTTTTGACTTTGCTGACCTTTTGCCATTTCGTACTCCTGAGTTACTGGACTGGCCGCGCCGGTTGGGCCAAAGATTGATTATCAGCTTGCGCAGCCCGATTTTCAGGGATCCCGATAAAAAACGCGCATCCGGTGCGCACGCGCCTACCGCCGTCGGGCGTCCCTGGCCTGATTGACTTCGAGTTCCGTCACGCCTGGAGCCGTGTTGCCCCAGCTGTTGCGAATAAATGTCAGGAGGTCAGCGGTGTTTTTGTTGTTCAGTTGCAATACAAAGGGCGGCATGCCAAAGGGGCGGGGATTGCCCGCTGTGGCAGGCGCGTAGCCACCGTACAGCACCACCTGCACCAGGTTGGCCGGGTTGCTCAGGGTGACGGCGCGATTTCCGGACAAGGCGGGGTAGGCGCTGCCCTGTCCTTGGCCCGATTGGCCGTGGCATTCGGCGCAGTGCGACTCGTAAAGTGCAGCGCCATTTTTGAGCCCGCTGGCCAACGTCCTTTCCTCGTCCTTGGATTGGGGTCGCACCCGAACAGGTCCGCCCGATGCCGTCATCGTCGACGCCGCTTGCAAATAAACAACCATTGCCCTGAGATCGCTCTGGCTCAAGTGCTGTGTACTGTGGCGCACCACATCTGCCATGGGGCCGATGGCGGAGCCTTGGGGACTGACCCCTGTTTTAAGTAGCGCCAAGGTGTCTTGCTGGTTGGCCCCGGTAACACCAGCCTCCCGTGGTGACAACAAGGAAGGTGCATACCAGTTTTGCATGGGCATCATGCTGCCGGACAGCGCCAGCTTCTCAATGGACGCACCCAGGGCATTGCGCGGGGTATGGCAGGCACCGCAGTGACCGGCACCGCGCACCAGATAGGCGCCGCGGTTCCATTCGGCTGAGCGGGCCGCATCGTCGACATAAACGCCGGGCTTGAAGTAAAGCCATTGCCAGGTAGCCAAGGCAGCTTGCGTGCCATACGGCCAGCGCAGGGCGTGCGGTGGGTTGGATTGGGTGCTGGGTGTCAGCGTCCTCAAGTAGTTCAACAGCGCGTCCGAGTCGGCGCGTGTCATCAGGGTGAAGCTGGTGTAGGGAAAAGCGGGGTTCAACCTGCGCCCGTCTTTTGAGCGCCCGTGGTGCATGGCTTGCCAGAAATCATCCGCGGACCAGTTGCCCAAGCCATGGGTGGGATCTGAGGTGATGTTGCTGGAGAACACGGTCCCAAACGGTGTCTCAATACCGCGTCCGCCGGCGTAAGGGGTACCTCCCCGCGCCGTGTGGCACGACAGGCAGTTGCCCGCCCGAGCGAGGGCCTCTCCCTGCGCCAGCAGCGCGCTTGGCTGGGTGGCTTGGCCACTCGTCTGCGGAGTTTCAGGCGCAGGGGCGCTGCCGCAGTCCAGTACAGTGGAGTTGGGCAGGGCAGGCGGCCGTGTGGCCAGCGGCTTGGGGTTGGCGGGCACGGGCTGGGAGGCCAGCCAATGCGCTACGGCCGACACATCCTGGTCGGTCAACTGCCTGGCAATTTTGGCCATGCAGTCCGGGGCGTGGGCGCGGCGTTGTCCGGTTTGCCACCCACCGAGTTGGGCGTTGAGGTAGTCCCGGGGGAGCCCCAGCAGGCCCGGGATGTGGGGCAGTG
>CAZBKX010000439.1:0-3530 GCA_964492535.1 uncultured Rhodoferax sp.
AAAACTGCGAAGGCTATAGTTTCCTCAGTTTTGGCACAACAGCGTACATTCTTGCTATTAATTTAGGTGCGATTGCCCTGGCCGCCAAGGCGTGTTGCTATCATTCCGGCCATGCTCATGTCCAGACTAACGCCCTGCCCCTCCTGCCGCGCCACCATGCAAACGCATAAATTCCACAGCGTGAGCGCGGGCGCAGTCGAGCTGGACTTGTGCTACACCTGCCACGGCATGTGGCTCGACCCACAAGAGAACCTCAAGCTGGCCCCGATGGCCGTGGCCGAACTGTTCAAGCTCTTGCACGAGCACCGCGACAGTGCGCGCCAGCCCCTGGCCAACAAGATGAGTTGCCCGCGCTGCAACACTGCACTGGCACAGGGTTTTGACGTGGTGCGCAGCGGCCGATACATCACGTACCGCTGTGGCAAGGGCCATGGTCGCTTCAGTGCGTTCTCGTCCTTCATGATTGAGAAGGGTTTTGTGCGGCTGCTCACCAAAGCCGAAATTGACGACATTGCCACCCGGGTGGCCGTGATTCACTGCAGCAGTTGCGGTGCGCCCGTAGACCTGCGCAAAGACCACGCTTGCCTGCACTGCCGCTCCGCGCTTTCGCTACTGGACCCCACCGCCGTGGAGAAAGCCCTGCAAGGCTATGCCAAAGCCACAGCAGGCGCTGCTACCGTTAAGGCACCTGAACTGGCAGACGCTTTGGTGGCCATGGAACGGGATCGACAGCGGGCGCTACGCGAGCAAAAAGCACAGCGGGGCTCTGTTTTCACGCAAGAAGTGCCAGACATTGACCTCTGGACCTTGGGCGTGGCCATGGTCGCCAAAATTCTGGACTGAGCGCCCGTTAGGCCAAGTCGCCTTCCGATAGAATTCGCTCTGCTCCGGGGTGTCGCCTTGATTTGTTGATCAAGGACGGCTGAGATGGTTGAAACCGAACCCGTGAACTTGAATCGGATCATGCCGACGTAAGAAGAGCTGTCAGTGTGCGCGCAGAGCGCCCCTGGCTCATCTTTCGGTGCATGGTTCGTGTTTTCTCATGCTCCACTGGCCCCGAAAGAGTTACCGATGATCCCCACTGCCTTGATCACTGACCTGTTGGCTTTCATGGCAGCCCAGAGCCCGTCTGAAGACGCATTCAATGCCCTGGCGCTCCAACTCTTCGGTCACCAGTATCAGTACAACCTGCCCTTTCAGCGCTTTTGCCAGCAACGCGGCAAGACGGCTCGCACTGCGAAAACCTGGCGCGACATTCCTGCCGTGCCCATCAATGGCTTCAAGGAACTCACGCTGAGTTGCGTGGCCCCCGCTGACGCCGCGCGCGTGTTCATGACCAGTGGTACCACGCAGGGTGACGTCAAGGGCAGGCACTACCACCCCACACTCACGATTTACGACGCATCCATGCGGCGCAATTTTGCACAGCGCTTCATGGCGGGACGGCCCGCTATGCGCATGGGCATCTTGTTTCCGACCGAGGCGCTGCTGCAAAACTCGTCGCTGGCGCACTACCTGGCCCTGGCGGTGGCGGAATTTGGCACGCCAGAGAGTCACTACCTGTTGACGCAAGAAGGGCTGGACGTTGAGCGCCTGGTGGCTGAGCTGGCGCGCGCGCAAGCAGCCGGCGAGCCCTACGCGCTGCTGGGGGCGAGCTACAGCTTTGTGCACATTCTGGATGCCTTACGGCAACGCGGGCGCTCATTTAGTCTGCCGCCAGGCAGCCGGGTGCTGGACACCGGCGGCTTCAAGGGCCAGTCGCGCGAGCTGGCCATGGATGATTTTTATGCCCAGCTTTCCAGCGTGCTGGGCATTGACCGGGCGGACTGCATCAACATGTATGGCATGACTGAACTGAGCACGCAGTTTTACGACGCGGGCAACGCTGTGCTGCCGTCGGTCAAGTCCGGCCCGCACTGGATCAGGACCCGGGTGGTGGACCCCTTGAGCGGGCACGATGTGCCACCGGGCGCGCGGGGCGTGCTGGCGCACTGCGATCTTGGCAACTTTAACTCGGTCACCACCATCCTCACCGAGGACGTGGGCGTGGCCGTGGAGGGTGGCTTTTTGCTGCTGGGGCGGGCGCAGGGCAGCGCGGCCAAAGGCTGCTCGCTGGCGGTAGAAGAATTCTTGCAAGGGGCCAGGGCATGAGCAGGGTGCAAGAGACCGCCGGCTACCTGCCCGGCCTGCTCGCCCATGAGGTGCAGTGGCACACCCTGAGCTTCACCCGGCGCGGCAACACGCTGGAGGTAGCCGTGCCGGTGCTTGACGAGGCCCAAACCGTGGCGCTGGCCAACCGGGTCAAGGCCGCCAGCCAGACCTATTTGAAAAGCCTGACCGTCACCCAGATCGTGGCGGTGGTGGACCAGGCCATTGCGCGCTTGCTGGACCCCCAGGACCCCTGCCGCCAAAAGATGGACCGACTGCTGCCGTGGGTTACAGGCTATGACGACGAGATGGTGCGCCTGGGGCTGACCGGGTACTTGAAGACTTTTCGGCAGCCGCAACTGCAGCGGTTTTTGGTGGAAGATTTTGGCAACCCCTTGCTGCTGGACGCCTTTCAGCCGCGCGCCAAGGGCGGGTTTGCCAAAGCCTTCGGGGTGGATCTGGCGGTGCATGTGTGGGCCGGCAATGTGCCGGGACTGCCGCTGTGGAGCATGATTTCGGGCTTGCTGGTGAAGTCCGGCACCCTGGGCAAAGTGGCCAGTGCCGAGCCGCTGATGGCCGGCTGGTTTGCCCACCTGCTGGCAGAGATTGACCCCAGGCTAGCCGACTGCCTGGCCGTGGTGTGGTGGAAAGGTGGCGACACCGCGCGCGAGAAGACCACGTTTGCGCAGGCCGACCTGGTGCTGGCGTATGGCGGCAATGCCACGCTGGCGCACATACGCCAGCAGGTGCCGGCCACCACGCGGTTTTTGCCGTTTGGGCACAAGCTCAGTTTTGGCCTGGTGGCAGCTTGCGCACTGGACGCCCGCAAGGCCCTGAAAACGGCGCAACTGGCGGCGTTTGACGTGATGCGTTACGACCAGCAAGGCTGCTACTCGCCCCAGGTTTTTTATATTGAGCGAGGTGGCAAGGTGGCACCCGAGGTGTTTGCCCGCTACCTCGCCCACGAGCTGGCGTGCCTGGAGACCAAGTACCCCCGGCGCGCCCTTGACCTGCATGAGGCTGCCAGTGTGGCGGCATGGCGGCAAACCGAAGAACTCAAGGCCCTGGCCCAACCCGGCGCTGCCGTTCTGGGCGAGGGTGCCTGGACCGTGGTCTACCGCGACGCCCCGCAGGCCGTGGCCCCCAGCGCGCTGAACCGCAGCGTGACGGTGGTGGCAGTCGACCAGCTGGCCGAGGTGATGCCGCTGCTGGCGCCCCACCGGGCTTTTTTGCAGACCGTGGGCGTGGCTGCAGCACCGCGCGAGCTGTTGGCGCTGGCCGAGTGGCTGGGCAAGGTGGGGGTGACGCGCATTTGCGCGCTGGGCCAGATGACCGCGCCCGAGGCGGCCTGGCACCACGATGGGCGGTGCAGCCTGCTGGAC
>CAZBKX010000440.1:0-6234 GCA_964492535.1 uncultured Rhodoferax sp.
CCTGCTCTACCCGATGATGCGCGTTGGCGAGCGCGGCGAGGGCAAGTTCAAGCGCGTTTCCTGGGACGAGGCGCTCGACCATGTCGCGAAGAAGATGGTCGAGCTGAAGCAGAAGTACGGCCCCACCGCCATTCTCGACCAAGCCTATGCCGGCACCTCCTATGGCGTGTTGCACAAGTCGGACCAGATCGAAGGCCTGCTCGCCCGTTTCCTCGGGATGTTCGGTTGCCGCACCAACTCCTGGTCGGTACCCAGCTACCAGGGCACGACCTTCAGCTCGCGGATGACCTTCGGCACCATCACCGACGGCAACGAGGACGATGCCTTCGCGCACAGCAAGCTGATCATCATGTGGGGCTGGAACCCGGCCTATACCTTCCACGGCGGCAACACCTTCTACTACATGCGGCTGGCCAAGCAGCGCGGGTGCAAGTTCGTTGTCGTCGACCCGCAATACACCGATTCCGCCGCCAGCTACGACGCCTGGTGGATCCCGATCAAGCCCAATACCGACGCCGCCATGCTTGCCGGCATGGCGCACCACATCTTCGTCAACAACTGGCAGGACCAGAAATTCATCGACAAGTTCTGCCAGGGTATGGATGCCGGTACGACGCCGAAGGAGTTCGCCGACAAGGAGAACTTCAAGGACTATATTTTCGGCAAATACGATGGAATTCAAAAAACGCCCGAGTGGGCCGAGCAGATTTGCGGGGTTGCTGCGGTCGACATCAAGAAACTGGCAGAAATGTACGCGAGGACCAAGCCGGCCGCGCTCAAGGCGAGTTGGTCCCCCGGGCGCGCCAGCTATGGCGAGCAATACAACCGGATGGCCGCCGCCGTGCAGGCGATGACCGGCAACATCGGCATCCTCGGCGGCTGTGCGGAGGGTGTCGGCAAGGGCTGGCATGCCGAAGCCGTCGCCTATCCTTACGATGAATACGCCAACGTCTGGTACGCTTCGATCAAGTCAGACCGCTGGGCGCACTGTGTTCTCAACTACCCCAACGTCAAGCGGGAAGAGATCGGCTGCTGGCCGAGAAACGACGAACTCGACGGGAGGATCCCCAACATCAAGGCGATCTTCTGGCATGGCTCGGACTGGTTCAATCAGTTGACCAACGTCAACAAGGAAATCCAGGCGATCAGGAAGCTCGAGCTGGTGGTCTGCATGGACTCCACCATCACTCCCTCGGCGCTGTGGGCCGATGTGCTCTTTCCGATCGCAACCCACTTCGAGCGCCATGATGTCGCCTTGCCCTGGTACAAGGGCCACTATTACATCCACCGGCCCAAGGTCATCGAGCCGCTCGGCGAATCGAAGACCGACTTCCAGGTGTTCACCGAACTTGCCTACCGCATCGAGCAGCTCGATCCGTCGGTCAAGGACTTCGGCAAGCGCTACAACCCGAAAGCCCAGCGCGACTACTTCCAGAACAACGACGTCACCGACGAAGCCTACCTTACCGACTGGTGGAAGAAAGTGCAAAACCACCAGGGCGTCAAGATGTCCTGGGAAACATTCAAACAGCACGGCGTCTACAAATTCACCTTTGACAAGCCGCATGTCGCGTTCGAGGAGCAGATCAGGAATGGCGTGCCATTCGAGACGCCGTCCGGCAAGATCGAAATCCTCTCCGGCACCCTGGCCAACATCAAGGACTGGACAAGGACCCAGTACGGCTACGAAATTCCCTACATCCCGAAATGGATCGAGCCTTTCGAGTCGCTGAACCACGAAAAGGCCAAGAAATTCCCGTTCCACATGATTACGCCGCACCCGCGCTGGCGCACCCACTCGATCTTCCACAACATTCCCTGGTTGCGCGAAACCTACCAGCAGGAGGTCACGCTGAACGCCAAGGATGCGGCGCGACTCGGTATCAAGACGGGCGACATCGTCGAGGTGTGGAACGAGCGCGGCAAGGTGGTCGTTCCTGCCTATGTGACCGAACGGTGCATGCCGAATGTCGTCGTGCTCTATGAAGGCGCCTGGATGGATCTGGCCAAGGACGGGACCGACCGTGCCGGCAACCCGGATTTCCTGACCCTGGATGAGCCCAGCCCGGCTGGTGCCTTTGCGTACAACACCATTCTCGTCGACCTCAGGAAGACCCCGCTCGAACACCGGCCGGGCTGGGATATTCAGGCAACTTCGCGGTCGGCGATCTTCCGCAGGGACAAGTGAGGCGATCATGGTCAACAAAGTCGACAAGCAGGAGCTTGAGCAGGCCATCCGCCGCAAGGTGGCGCAAACCTACGAACCGGTGAAGCCGGCCAAGCAGTTCGGTTTCATTCATCACAACGTCGATTGCATCGGTTGCCGCGCCTGCGAGATTGCCTGCAAGGACAAGAATGGCCTGCCGCCCGGCCCGCGCTTCAGGCGGGTGATGTACATCGAGGGCGGGAGCTACCCGGACGTCTTCGCCTACAAGGTCAACATGTCGTGCAACCATTGCGCCGAACCGGCCTGCCTGCCGACCTGCCCGACCGGAGCGATCTGGAAGCGAGCCGACAACGGCGTGGTCGACATCGATTCGACCCTGTGCATTGGCTGCCGCAAGTGCGAGGCTGCGTGCCCCTATGGCGCGCCGCAATGGGATCCGCAGGAGCAGGTGATCAAGAAGTGCAACATGTGCATCGATGAACTGGAAGCCGGTCGCAAGCCATATTGCGTCATGGCCTGCATGATGCGCGTGCTCGACATCGGACCGATCGAGGAAATCTGGCAGGGCGTGCTCAAGAGCAAGGCGATCGGACCCAATGACAAACCCGTCAAGCAGGTCAAGAACATGGCCAACCCGGAATTGACACGGCCATCGATTGGCTTTGTTCCGCACAGCAAAGGCAAGATGGATGGAGGCTGAATTGCGCAGCGCGCTGGTTGAGGATCTCGACCAGTTGATTCGCCTGCATGACCGCGAACTGGACGCGGAGACGCTGGCGGCGCTGCGGACGGCGGCTTTTCCAGGCGGGCTGGCATTGTCCGCCGCCGACGAGGCCGGTGAAACGGCCTACGCCAACATGGCAGCTGCCCTGCGCGAGAGTCCGACGCTGGATGAACTGGCGGCCGACTATGCGGCGATCTACCTGAACAACAGCTTCGGTGCCTCGCCGTACGAGTCGGTCTGGCTGAGTGACGAGCATCTGGCCTGCGACCGGTCGATGTTCGAATTGCGTGAAATCTACGCGGCGGCCGGCTGGCGGGTCGGCGACTGGCGTAGCCGCTTCGACGATCATCTGGTGCTGCAGCTGCAGTATCTGCGGCACGTTTTGGCCAGTGGCGCGACCATGGAAACAGCGACTGGCCCCAGGGTCGCCCCGGAAGAACTGGCCGGTTTCATTGACGAGCACATCGGCTATTGGCTTCCGGAATGGGGACAGCGGGTTTCTTCGCACTGCGGTACCCGGTTCTATGCGGCATTGGCCGAGTTAACCTATGTCTGGGTGCTGCGATTCCGTGAAGTGCTCGGCGAAATCCACGATTTGCCGCTGCCCTCGCGCGAACGGATGGGCGAGAAGATCAACCGGAAACTGGCGCTCGACAAGGCCGAAATCGCGCCCATTCGCTTCATGCCGGGTGTCCAGGGGCCGAGCTGGTAGTTTCCCGATACTGCTGAGTTTGCCGCCATGCGGGCTTGCCGGTGGTGGCGGATTGTTCAGGGCGCCGGGCGGTATTTTTCGGTATGCTTTCACACCATGCCAGCAAACGTTAAGAGCAGTTCGCCTTCGCTCGGGCAAAGCATGCTGCGCCGGGTTCTGCTGGTGGCGGGTGGCGCCTCGCTGCTCTTCGGGCTGCTTTTTCTGGTGCTTTATCGCGATCAACTGGAACGCGAACGGGCGGCGACATCGGAGCAGATCAACCGTCTGCTGCGGGTGGCCCTGGAAAATGCCATGCTCAAACGGGACGTGCCGGGCCTGCGCGAAATCGTCGAGCGCATGGGGAAGCTGCCCGGCATCAGTGATGTGATGATCTTGGCGCCGAGCGGCGAGGTTCGCTTTGCCTCCCGTCCGGAAAGCCTCGGCAAGCAACGGCCGGAACTGATCCGGGTTGACCGTCCCGGCGTGCCGGAGAGCCGTTTCGCGACGGAGCCAGGTGGCGGCGAGGTATTGCGCTCGATCAATCCGGTGCCGAATCAGACGGCCTGCATCGGCTGCCACGGTCCACTGGAAAAAAGCCCGATAAATGGCATTCTGGTCGTTGACTATCACGCCGCGACCATCCGCGCTCAAGCCTGGCGTAGCGCCGGGCTGTTTGCATTGGCTGGCGCGGTTGTCCTCGCGTTGACCCTGGGGGTGCTGTGGCGCATGTTGCGCCTGCGCGTGGTCGAACCGCTGCGGGAACTCGATGACACCGCCCGCCAACTGACTTCGGGAAATCTTGCCGTCCGGGCAGTTGTCTTGGCCGATGACGAACCTGGTCGCCTTGCCGTCAGCTTCAATCGCATGGCGGATAGCCTGGTCGAGCAAATTGGCGTGGCGGAAAAGCAGCAGCGCTATCTCCAGGAGTTGCTGGATGGGCTGCCGGATGGCGTACGCGTCATCCGACAGTCGGATCTGCGCATACTCGCGGTCAATCGGGCTTACTGCCAGCAACTCGGGGTGACTGAAGCGGTTGCGGTCGGGCAGCTTTGCCATGTTTCCAGCCATGGCAGCGACAGACCGTGCCCGCCGACGATGCTGATCTGCCCCGCGGCCGAATTGAAGGAGCCCGGGCAATCGTTGAAGTGCCGGCATCGGTACCGGGCTGCCGGTGGCCGTGAGTTCCCGGTCGAGGTGCATGCCGTTCTGGTCGAGCGTAGCGGAAGCGCGGACAGCGAAAGGCTGATCGTCGAATCGAGCAGCGATCTTGCGGATGCCGCGCGCTTGTCGCAAGAGCAGCGCCTGTCCGAACTCGGTTTGCTGGCAGCAGGCATCGCTCATGAGATCCACAATCCGCTGGGTTCAATGCGCCTTGCCGTCGACGGCCTGTTGCGGAATTTTCGTCAGGGAAATGCCGATCCGGAACGCATCTGCAGCTATCTGGAAATGATGAATGCGGAAATCGACCGATGTACCGGCGTCACCCAGCGCCTGTTGTTGCTTTCCCGCCTGCCACGGCAGCAGCCGCAGATCGTCTCGCTCAACCGGGCGGTGAGCGATACGCTGCAACTGCTCGATTTTGACGCGCAGAGCCACGGTATCGTCCAGCATCTGGAATTGGCCGCGGACGACTTGCGCGTCCTGGCCGATGACAGCGACCTGCGCATGCTGGTGCTCAACCTGGCCCAGAATGCCCACCATGCGATGCCGCAAGGAGGAGGCTTGACGGTCCGGACCTATGGCGAGGGCAATTCGGCAGTGATCGAGGTGCGCGATACCGGCAGGGGAATCTCCGCCGGGCAGATCGAGCGCATTTTCGATCCGTTTTTCAGCCATCGGGCCGATGGCGAGGGTGGCACGGGACTCGGTCTGACCATCTGCAAGAGCATCGTCGAGCGCTATGCCGGTACTATCGAGGTATCGAGCGTGCCCGGTCAGGGCACCGTGTTCAGGGTGCGCCTGCCGTTGGTGAGCAATTCGTGAAATGAAGAAACAGGTCCTGGTCGTTGATGATGACCGCGTCTTCAATCAGCTTCTGGTCGAGCAAATTGCCGACCTGGGGCTGGATTGTGTTGGCGCGCTCAACTGGAAAGAGGCCTCGCAGATTCTTCAGGAGAACGAGCCGGACCTGATCTTCCTCGATCTCAAATTGCCGGATACCGACACGCCGAAGCTGGTGGAATCGCTTTCCGCTCAGTACCCGGTGGTCGTGTTGACCGGCTACGGTTCGATTCGCAATGCGGTGAGCCTGATCCAGGCAGGCGCCGTCGAGTATCTGACCAAGCCGGTCGGGCTCGATGAACTGGAGATCATCATCCGCCGGGAACTCGACAGTGCGGAACTGCGGAGACGCAATGCGTTTTACCGGCGGCAGCTGGAATCCCGGCGACCGGGTCCGCTGGTCGGCAATTCGCGCGCCATGCTCGAAGTCCTCGACCTGATCGAGGCGGTCGCGCCGACCGATGCAACGGTGCTGATCCAGGGCGAATCCGGCACCGGGAAGGAAATGGTCGCCCAGGCCCTGCATCGAAGCAGTGCCCGACACGGTCGCGAGATGGTTACGGTCGACGGCGGAACATTGCAGGAAACCCTGTTCGAATCCGAAATTTTCGGCCATGAGCGCGGCGCCTTTACCAGTGCCGACCGCCAGAA
>CAZBKX010000441.1:0-2749 GCA_964492535.1 uncultured Rhodoferax sp.
AGAGAGAGAGAGAGAGAGAGAGAGAGAGAGAGAGGACTGTCAACAATCCACTCAACCTGGCTTGATGGTGCCTGGCACAATTTTCGCGCCAAAATTACGCATCATGGATTGGACGAAGGGATCATCAAAAATGACTTTCTCAGCCACCAGCTGCCGTTCAGCGGCCGCAGCTGCGTTGCGCCGGGCCGGGCTATCGGTCACTCGCCCCACCTCCACAACCAGTCGCACACCATGACCCGCTGCCGCCAACGCCATCATCAAACGGTCCCGGGTGCCGCTTTGGTTGAGCGACTCGCGCTCCACCCGCAGAAGCCATTGATCGGTGTCGCGCGCTACCAGTTGCGATTGCAGGGCCAACTCGCGCACCAGCGCAGCAATGGCCTCGTTGCGAATCAATTGCTGCACAGTGGCGTGCCAGAACTCTCCCTCACCAGAGGGCACAAGTACCGCAATTGAGGGTCTACACGCAAGCGCCTCAACCCGGGAATCCGCCTGAAAACGCACGGGGAGCGCGTCAATGCTGGAAGCTGGACGTGATGGCTTGGCGAGAGCCGGCGTTGAAGCCGAAGCCTCTGTGGTGCCCGGCAGGGGCGCCATTGTTCTCACCGGCACTTGCTGGCCTGGTGGCAACACAATGCTAATTGCTATTTTTTCTGACTCATCAACATCAATGGATACGCCGGCTAAAGGCATATTTGGCTCATATTCCCAGGGTTGTACACGCACCGCCTTGGCGGGTGATGCCTGAGCCGAAGGTGCAGGCGTGGCCAAACTGATTTCGGGGAGAACAAGCTCTTGCGGCGTGAGCACTGGCGTGACGCTCGGCCTTGAGATGGGTTGTGCAACGGGTTGATGGACTGCCAAGGCCTCCGGGATCAACTTAGCTATCGGCGAACTCAGGACTTTTTTTTTGATGATGCTGTCAGCTGGCTTGCCGGGCTTGAAAGCGAGCAACCGCAAGAGCACCATGGTCAGCGCGGCATAGTCATCCGGGGCCAAACCGAGCTCGCCACGGCCATGCAGGCAAATGCTGTAAAGCAACTGCGTCTCGTCGGCAGGCATCAGAGCAGCCAGACGCGCCATATCAGCCGCCTCGGGGTCGCTCTCGTCCGCTGGCGCAGCGGCATCTGGCACGGCCTGCAACACCGCCATGCGCTGCAGCACGCTGCTCATCTCTTCAAGGGTGGAGGCCGCGCTGAGGCCATTCAGGCGCAAGGTCTCGGAGGTCTCCACCACGGTTTTACCATCACCCTCAGCCAAGGCTTCAATCAGGCGAAACACATAGGACCGATCCACACTGCCCAGCATCTGGCGCACGGTGGTTTCAAACAACTGGCCTGCACCAAAAGCAATCGCCTGATCCGTCAGGCTCAGGGCATCCCGCATGGAACCCCTGGCTGCCCGCGCCAATAGGCGCAACGACTGGGCATCAGCCTGCACCTGCTCGGTGTTCAGGACTTTCTCAAGATGCTCCCGAATGGTTTCAGGGGCCATCGGACGCAGGTTGAATTGCAGACAGCGTGACAACACCGTGACGGGCACCTTTTGAGGGTCGGTGGTGGCGAGCACAAACTTCAAATACTCGGGGGGCTCTTCCAGTGTCTTCAACATGGCATTGAATGCCGTGTTGGTAAGCATGTGCACCTCGTCGATCATAAAGACCTTGAAGCGACCCAACACCGGTTTGTAAACCGCTTGCTCCAGCAGGGCCTGCACTTCGTCCACGCCACGGTTCGAAGCCGCATCAAGCTCGGTGTAGTCCACAAAACGGCCGGAATCAATATCAACACAAGCCTGGCACACGCCACATGGTGATGCGGTGATGCTTCCCGTGCCATCCGGCCCCCTGCAATTGAGTGACTTCGCCAGGATACGGGAGACCGATGTTTTGCCAACCCCCCGCGTACCCGTGAACAGATAGGCATGGTGCAGTCTCTGGGTTGTGAGGGCATTGGTCATGGCCTGCACTATGTGGTCCTGCCCCACCATTTCAGTGAAGTTGCGAGGACGGTACTTGCGGGCGAGCACGAGGTAAGACATTCTTTGATTCTAAGTGCCGCGCGCCTCTGTTTTTATAGAGGCATGGCCTTGAAGGTCAGCGCCGCGCCCTTACAATATGCACTGACGGGCCTTCCCGCATGGTGAAGCGGCCAACCGGGTCAGGTGGGGAACCAAGCAGCCCTAACTGTAGAGCCAGTGCCGGGGTCAAGGCTCGTCAACCTCATTCAATGAAACCCAATAAACATGCGGGTTTCAGGCCTAGTGCGGCTCACCCGCCCTCTCGCGTGTCAGTTCAGTGTGTCACCTTCCTAAATCCTGAACATGAAAACTGACACAAAAATGGCAAAATTTCCAGGTCTCTTCTAACGAGCAAGCGCTTATCAAATCCTTGTGGTCATCCCTTTTGACCTCGCAGCGACTTACGCTGGCAAGGCAAAGATAGTCCAATCCTTCAATACTGGAAGCCTGCGCGAAGCCACCCTTCTGGCAACCCAAGAACGGTCAAGGCTGCTTAAAGAGTTTGGTCAAAAAAGATTGACTCTGCTGCCTCAGAGGCTGAACACGGTTAACGCTGAAATGGCCGCTCAATTAGCCCAAAGGGTCCGGGCCAACCGTATTGACTCTTGATGATCCTAAATTCCTCAGTTACCCCGTAGCCGGGAGGAGCGGCTGCGGGAAGTTTGACTGCATAAGCGTAGGCTGAACATCATTTTTGGGTTTGGTTGTGATGATTTTTTCTACGATGTAG
>CAZBKX010000442.1:0-7300 GCA_964492535.1 uncultured Rhodoferax sp.
GAGGCAGACAAGCCCGTGGGCGGCCAGTGGAACTTTGACGCCGAGAACCGCAAGCCCTGGAAAGGTGACCCGCCTGAGCCGGCTGACTTGCGTCCGCAGCATGACCACAGCGCGCTGTGGGCCACCATTCAAGCCGCAGGCGTGCAGAGCTTTGGCGAACCTGCTGCCGCCAACTTCCGCTGGCCCGTCAACCGCACTGAGGCCTTGCAGCAGCTGGACCACTTCGCCACCCACGCCCTGCCCCACTTTGGCGACTATGAAGATGCCATGAGCCGCAAGGCGCACCGGCTGTTTCACTCGCTGCTGTCCTTTGCCATGAACGTGAAACTGTTGAACCCACGCGAGGTGGTGCAGCGGGTTGAGGCCGAATGGCGCGCGGGCCGGGTGCCTTTAGCCGCTGCCGAGGGCTTCATCCGCCAGGTGATTGGCTGGCGTGAATACATTCGCGGCATTTACTGGGCGCAAATGCCGGGCTACGACGAGCGCAATTTCTTTGAGCACACCACGCCGCTGCCGGCATGGTTCTGGACCGGCGACACCCGCATGAACTGCATGGCCACAGCCATCGGCGGCTCACTGCAAAATGCCCATGCGCACCATATTCAGCGCCTGATGGTGATTGGCAACTTCGCCCTGCTGGCCGGGCTGGATGTGCAGGCGCTGCACCGCTGGTACTTGGGCGTGTACATCGACGCATTTGAGTGGGTGGAGTTGCCCAACACACTGGGCATGAGCCAGTTTGCCGACGGCGGCCTGCTGGCCACCAAGCCTTATGTGTCAAGTGCGGCTTACATCGACCGCATGAGCGACTACTGCAAAGGCTGCGCCTACGATAAAAAACAGCGCCTGGGCGAAACCGCCTGCCCATTCAACGCGCTGTACTGGGACTTCTACCAGCGCAACGCCGACAAGCTGGAACGCAACCCGCGCATCGGCATGGCTTACCGCCAGCTGGCCAAGATGCCAGCTGAGGAGGTGACTGCGCTGCAAGCCCAGGCCACTCTGACACGCCAGCGCCTCGATGCGCTTTAAATCACGGACCTGCCTACCGACACCACCCACCATGAACACATTCCCTGACGGTTTTCGCGCCCTCATCATTGGCGCCTCGGGCGGCATTGGCGCTGCCTTTGTGGACGCATTGACTCAGAACCCACGCTGCGGGCAGGTGCTGGGCTTGCACCGGCATTCAGACCCGGCCATCGACTTTGACGATGAGGCCAGCGTGGCCGCTGCCGCAGCAGAGCTGGCCCGGCAGCCCAAATTTCATCTCATCATCAACGCCACCGGCGTGCTGCACAGCCCCGACGCAATGCCCGAGAAAAAGCTCTCGGACCTGAACTACGCGCAGTTGATGGACACGTTTCGGACCAACACCTTTGGCCCGGCGCTGGTCTTGCGCCATTTCACGCCACTGCTGGACCCGGAGCGCAGTGCCATGGCCCTGATTTCAGCCAAAGTCGGCAGCATTGAGGACAACAGGCTGGGCGGCTGGTACAGCTACCGCGCATCCAAGGCGGCGCTGAACATGTTGATAAAAACGGCCGCCATTGAGGTCAAGCGCAGCAAGCCGCAGGCGGTGCTGGTGTCGCTGCACCCCGGCACAGTCAACTCCAGGCTCTCGCAGCCCTTTCGGGGGGCTGAAATCGGCCGCCCCGCCGCGGATGCTGCCCAAGACATGCTACGCGTTATCAATCAACTCCAGCCAGCCGATACAGGCGGTTTCTACACGTATGACGGCAAGCCCTTGCCCTGGTAGACCTGTATCGGCGTCAAGCAGGGTGGCTTACTTCAGCAAACCCGCACTGCGCGCGGCAGTCTCAATGCCTTTGTAATTGTCAACCTTGGTGGGGATGTAGCGTGTGGCGCGGTTCAGGTCCAGGATTTCCTTGCCTTGAGGCGTGGCAGGGTCGATGTCGAGCAGCGCTTTGGTGACCTTGTCGCGCAGGGCTGCCGGCATGTCGGCATGCACAGACCAGTTGTAATTGAAGTAACCCGGCGTGGTGTAGAACACATCCACGTCTTTGGTGTCCACGCGGTTTTCTTTCACGAACTTGTTCCACACGGTGATGTCCAGCGCTGCGGCCTCCACCTTCCCGCTGACGACCGATGCAATGGTGGCGTCATGCGCACCCGAATACGCCACGCGCTTGAAGTCTTTGTCAGGGTCAATTTGGGCCTGCAACAAAAAGCTGCGCGGCATCAAGTGGCCCGACGTGCTGGACTGGGAGCCAAAGCTGACTTGCTTGCCTTTCAAATCGGCCAGCGTCTTGATGCCAGAGTTGGTTTTGGCGATGAACACCGACTGGAATTTGGTGTCTTCTTCGCGCTGGGCAATGGGCACGATCTTCCCGCCCGAGCGGTTTTGCGCCTGCACAAAGGTGAAACCGCCCAGCCACGCCATGTCAATGTTTTTGTTGACCAGGGTTTCCACAGCCGCGGGGTAGTCGCTCACGGGGGTGAACTCCACCTTCATACCCAGCTTTTGCTCCAGGTACTTGACGATGGGGCCGAACTTGCGCATTTGCTCGGTGGCGGCTTCTTCGGGGATGGTGGTGATGCGAAAAACGGTTTGGGCCTGCGCCTGGGCCACACCGGCCAGGGTTAGCAGGGTGCAGGCCAGCAGGGTCCTGCGGGCGATCAAATTAGAACCAACAATCATAAGAACTCCAAAAAGTGGCAGCGTCAAAAAAACGACGCTTGAAATAGGCCGAAGTGATTAAACCCGATTGCAGCCCGACCAGCCTGCTGAGGGTTGAGCTTGGTATATGCCCCACTGTGCCAATATCAGCCTGCCTTTATGTATTTGAGTAGACTCAGAACCTTGACCGCTTTGCCTATGAAAACCCCCCAGTTCATCCAGATTCACCACATGCAACTGGAGGCCGTGCGCCAGGAGCTGCTGCACGGCCTCACCGCCAACCCCCAGCCGGGTGGCGCCAGCACCTCGCCCAAATTTTTGTATGACGCACTGGGCTCGCGCCTGTTCGAGGCCATCACCGAGCTGCCCGAGTACTACCCCACCCGCACGGAAGCCGCCATTTTCCAGGCGCATGGCGCCGCCATGGCCCAGCGCGTGCCCCCAGGTGCCACGCTGGTCGACCTGGGCGCGGGCAACTGCAACAAGGCGGCCAGTTTGTTTGACCGCTTTGCCCCCCAGCGCTATGTGGCGGTAGACATCTCGGTGGAGTTCCTGCGCCATGCGCTGAACTGCCTGCAACGCCAGTACCCGGCCCTGGACATGGTGGGCGTGGGGCTGGATTTTTCGCAAACACTGGACTTACCCCCCGAGGTGGGCGCGCCAGACGCGGCGCCGCGCGTGCTGTTTTACCCGGGTTCGAGCATCGGCAACTTCACCCCCATCGAGGCCCTGCACTTCTTGCGCCAGGCCCACCAGGCTTGCGGGCCCGTGGCGGGCAGCGGGTTGCTCATCGGGGTGGATCTGGTCAAAGACAGCGCCGAATTGGAGGCTGCCTATGACGACGCCCTGGGGGTCACTGCCGCTTTCAACCGCAACCTGCTCTTGCACATCAACCGCCTGGTGGGCAGCAACCTGCGCCTGGCGGACTGGGGCCACGTGGCGCTGTACGACACCGCCGAGTCACGCATCGAGATGCATCTGGCTGCGCAGCGCGATCTCACGGTGCAGTGGCCGGGCGGGCAGCGTGCGTTTGCGCAGGGCGAGTGCATCCACACCGAAAACTCATACAAATGGACGATTGAGGGCTTCTCGCAGTTGCTGCGCGAGGCCGGGTTTGGCCAGCCCGTGACCTGGACCGATGCCGCCACTCCAGAGCACGGCCGCTTTGCCGTGCTGTGGGCGGGTGCCTGAGCTTTGAAAATACTATGCTTTGTATAGCTACTCACCGTCATAATACGCTGGCCAGAGGCCAATTTGGCTCTAAAAATTCGTTTTTTCAGCCAAGCTTGACCGGGCAGCGCCCATGAACCAGCACATCGTGATCGTCAGCCCCGCGCTGGCTGATGCCAATAACGGCAACTGGCAAACCGCCCGGCGCTGGCAGCACCTGCTGCGCCCCCATCGCGTGCGCATCACCAACCACTGGCCCGATGGGCCGCAGGCCGCAAACGACACCGTCATGCTGGCTCTGCATGCCCGCCGTTCTGCCCCATCGATTGCCGCTTGGGCGCAGGCGCAGGGTGCGGCACACGACACGGTAGCCGGAGCCCCACAAGGCAACAGCAATGGAAACAACCCGAACAGCGCCAAAAGCAAAGCCAACGCCAAGCACAATCCCAACGAACCAACCGCCCCCCGCCTCGCCGTGGTGTTGACCGGCACCGATTTGTACCGCGACATCCAGACCGATCCGCAAGCCCAGCGCTCACTGCGACTGGGCCAGCACCTGGTGCTGCTGCAAGAGCGCGGGCCAGACGCGCTGCCGCCTGAGTTGCGTGACAAGGCCCGCGTGATCTTTCAGTCCACCTCCCAGCGGGCCACGCTGCCCAAGCCCCCCCACCGCCTGCGCGCAGTGATGGTCGGCCACCTGCGGGAAGAAAAGTCCCCCGCCACCCTGTTTGAAGCGGCCCGCCTGCTGGCCCCCACTGAGCACATTTTGATCGACCACATCGGCGCCCCGCTGGATGCTGCCCTGGCGCAGCAGGCGCAAGCTACCGCCGTCACTTGCCCGCACTACCGCTGGCTGGGCGGCTTGCCCCAAGAGGCCACGCGCCGGCGCATACAGCGTGCGCATGTGCTGATCCACACCAGCCGCATGGAAGGCGGCGCGCACGTGGTGATGGAGGCCCTGCGCTCGGGCACGCCCGTGCTGGCCTCGCGCATTGCCGGCAATGTGGGCATGCTGGGCGCAGACTATGCGGGCTACTTTGACTGGAATGACGCCGCTGCTTTGGCAACCCTGCTACGCCAGTGCCGCAGCAGCAGCCTCTTGGCGCAGCTGCAAACGCAGTGCGCTGCCCGTGCGCCGCTCTTTTCTTCCGAGACCGAGCGTGCAGCGCTGCACCAGCTCGTTGAAGTCCTCTCGAACCCCACACTGAACAAGTAATGCAAACCTCGACCCAACCCATCGCCCGCGATATTGTGCTGATCGGTGGCGGCCACAGCCATGTGGGCGTGCTCAAGCGCTTTGGCATGCAGCCAGAGCCCGGCGTGCGCCTGACCGTGATCTGCACCGACGTGCACACGCCGTATTCGGGCATGTTGCCCGGCTATGTATCGGGCCACTACAGCTACGACGAGGTGCACATCGACCTCGCCCGCCTGGCCGTGTTCGCCGGCGCCCGCCTGTACCGCGACGAGGTGGTGGACATCGACCGCGCCGCGGGCAAAGTGCTGTGCCGCAACCGCCCGCCAGTGCCCTACGACCGCCTCTCCATCAACATTGGTTCCACCCCGCGCCTGAGCGGCGTGGCGGGCGCAGCAGAATTTGCCGTGCCGGTGAAACCCATCACCGGCTTCAACCAGCGCTGGCTGGCGCTGCTGGCACGTGTGCAGGCGCACACCCAGGGCACTTTGCGCATAGCCGTGGTGGGCGCGGGCGCTGGGGGTGTGGAACTGCTGCTGTCCATGCAATACCGCCTGCGCCGTGAACTGCACACGCTGGGCCGCAACCCCGATTTGCTGGCGTTTGTGCTCGTCAGCTCTGGCCCCACGATTTTGCCCACCCACAACGCCGGGGTGCGCCGTCGCTTTGAGCGCGCGCTCATCCAGCGCGCCGTGGAATTGCACCTCAACGCCAAGGTCGCCCACGTGGAGTCTGGCCGCCTGCTGTGCGGCAACGGCCTGGTAGTAGAGGCCAACGAAATCATGTGGGTCACCCAGGCCGGCGGTGCGCCGTGGCTGCAAGGCACGGGCCTGGCGCTGGACGCAGGGGGCTTCATTCAGGTCACCGACACGCTGCAAACCGCGACCGATCCGGCTATTTTTGCCGCCGGCGACATTGCCGCCATGCAGGGCCGCCCGCTGGAGAAAGCCGGCGTGTTTGCCGTGCGCATGGGCCCTCCGCTGGCCGACAACTTGCGGCGCAGCCTGCAGGGACAGGCCCTCAAACCCTACCGGCCGCAGCGCAGCTGGCTGGCGCTCATCAGCACGGGCAACCGTTATGCCGTGGCTTCTCGTGGCGCACTGGGTTTTGCAGGCGACTGGGTCTGGCGCTGGAAAGACCGGATTGACCGCGACTTCATGCGCAAGTTTTCTGAATTTCCCGGGATGGCGGCCAAGGGCGCCGCGCCTGCACCTGCTGCCAATCAATTGGCGCTGAGTCGGGAAGAATCGCTGCAGGCGATCTCGGCCATTGCCATGCGCTGCGGCGGCTGTGGCGCCAAGGTGGGCTCCACCGTGCTGTCGCGCGCGCTGGGCCAATTGCAAGTGGTGCAGCGCGACGACGTGCTCATTGGCCTGCACGACCCCGACGACGCGGCCATTGTGCGTGTGCCGCCGGGCAAGGCACTGGTGCATTCAGTGGATTTTTTCAGGGCCTTTGTGGACGACCCCTACCTGTTTGGCAAGGTGGCCGCCAACCATGCGTTGGGCGATATTTTTGCCATGGGCGCCGAGCCCCAATCCGCCACGGCCATCGCTACCGTGCCGCCGGGCTTGGAGGCCAAGGTGGAAGACCTGCTGTTTCAGATGATGACCGGCGCGGTCGAGGTGCTCAACGATGCCGGCTGCGCGTTGGTGGGCGGCCACACCGGAGAAGGCAGCGAGCTGGCGCTTGGCTTTGCCATCAATGGCTTGATTGACGAGAACCTGGTGAGCGTGATGCGCAAGGGCGGCATGCAGCCTGGCGACGTGTTGATATTGACCAAGCCCATAGGCACCGGCACCTTGTTTGCCGCCCACGCCCGCCTGGCGGCGAAGGGCCGATGGATTGACGCTGCGCTGCAGTCCATGGTGCTGTCCAACAGAAAAGGTGCCCAGTGCCTGCGCGAGTTTGGCGCCACCGCCTGCACCGACCTGACCGGCTTTGGTCTGCTGGGGCATTTGGTGGAGATGACCAAGCCCTCGGGCGTGGACGCCGAGATCAACCTGGGCGCCCTGCCGCTGCTGGACGGCGCGCTGGAGACTGTGGCCGCAGGCATCGTCAGCTCGCTGCAGCCCGCCAACGTGCGCCTGCGCCGGGCGCTGCGCGATCCGGAAGCCTTCGTCGACCATCCGCGCTATGCCTTGCTCTTCGACCCGCAAACCGCCGGCGGCCTGCTCGCCAGCGTGCCCGCCGAAGCGGTCGAGTCCTGCCTGGCTGAACTGCGTAGCCTTGGCTACCCGCAAGCCGTTCGTGTCGGCCGTATCCTGGCCCAAGGCGAAGCAATGGAACCGATA
>CAZBKX010000443.1:0-1758 GCA_964492535.1 uncultured Rhodoferax sp.
ACTGCAGGGTGATCTGGATCAACGGGTCCACCACCCGCCCGATGTAGCTCACAAAGGCGTACAGTACGCCAATCTCCAACGCGCTCAAGATCCGCTGGCCAAAGGTGTAAATCACCACCGCCAGCAGCAGCACGTTGATCAAATCCAGCATGGGGCGCAAGAGCCAGGCGTTGACCCGCATCTCGGCCAGTCGGGCGCCCAGGTGCTGCTGGTTGGTCTGGTTGAAGCGCTCCCTGAACCGCGCTTGCGCGTTACTGGCCTGCAGCACCGGCATGCCGGCGATTGACTCGGACATCTGGGCGTTGATGTCGCTGCGCTTTTGGCGCGCGCGTGCCACGGCCGGCGCGCTCCAGCGCTGGTAGAACCACACAATGATTACCACCGCCGGAATCAGGGTGAGCACAATCAGCATCAGGCGCCAGTCGAGCCAAGCCATGGCGGCCATGGTGCCCAGCACCACAATGCTGCTGTCAAGCATCACAAACAAGACCTGCACATAGAGGTTTTTCACCTGCTCGGTGTCGTTGGTGACCCGGCTCACCAACTGGCCGGTGATGGCTTTGTCAAAAAACGCCATGGGCAGCCGCAGCACATGGCCATAGACCTCCTCCCGCAGGCGTTTGACCGAGCGCATGGCCACCCCGGCCAACCGGGTCAGTTGCACATAGCGGATCACACTGGCCAGGCAACCCGCCAGCAAGATACCGGCCAGCAACAGGCCAATCGCCAGGGCGTCTACCCGCCGGGGCAGCAGGTAGTGATCAATAAAGTACTTGCCCAGCAGCGGGCCCAGGGCTTCGAGCAGGGCAGCGGTCACCAGCCACGCGGTGCCCACCAGCACAGGGCGGCGCTCAGGCGCTGCCGCATGCGCCAGCAGGGCAATGGCGCGGCGGCTGTTGCGGGCTTGGGTGGCCGCGTTCGGCGGGGCGTCAGGCGCCATCAAGGCTGGCCTCCAGTTGCTGGTAGCGCCACTGGCTGGCGTACCAGCCGTCGAGCGCGAGCAGCTGGCCGTGTGTCCCCTGCTCGGCCATGATGCCTTTTTCGCCCACGGGCGTGGGCAATCTCGGCCCGAGTGGCCTCGGATCGGGTCAGGGCGATGTTCTCGGCGATGGAGGCCGAGAAAAAAAACTCTTGGGGCACCCAGCTGATCGCACGGTTCAGGGCCGCCAGCTGGTAGTCGCCCAACAACGGTCCGCCCCAGCGCACCTGGCCGCTCTGCGCTGCATATTGCCGCAGAATCAGGCGCAGCACACTGGATTTGCCGGACCCCGTAGGCTCCACCTGCCCAGCGTCTGGCCGCTGGGCAGGTGCAACTGGAGCCCTGACAGAGCCAGCGCCTCATGCCCCGGGTAAGAAAAAGTCACGTTAATCAACTCGTCGATGGGCAAGGGCTCGTCCAGCACAGGTTGCAGGCGCCCCAGGCGGCGGCGTCCGCGCTCGATCAGCGACAGCACCCAGCCTGCGGCAAACATCGGCCAGATCAGCTGCCCCGGGTACATGTTGAAGGCGGTCAGCGCGCCAATGGTCAATTCGCCCTGCCACACCAGATGCGCACCCAGGCCCAGCGTGGTCACCGTGGCGGTGACCAGGGTGATGCCCACCGCCGGCGCAAAGGCCGCCTCCCAGCGCTGGGCGCGCAGGCTGGCGCTCGCCGCCTCTTCGGCCAGTTCTGCCTGGCGGGTGGCGCTGCGGGTCTCCAGACCCAGTGCCCGGAGGGTGCGCACCCCCGTCAGGGTTTCCTGCACGTGGTCGTTGAGC
>CAZBKX010000444.1:0-2747 GCA_964492535.1 uncultured Rhodoferax sp.
CCCGGCAGTCACCCCGATCTTGATAGGCTTGTCCTGGGCGAAGGATGGTGAGAGCAAAGTGGCAGCCACCAAGGCGATGGCGGTTTGGATGAGGGATCGCTTGTTCATAAAGACTCCTTGAGTTGAAAAATTGCTATTAAATTGAGAGTTGCATGGCATTTAAAACGCCGGCTAGAAGCCCAAATGATCTAAAAAATCACTTATTTGTGGCTGAGGCGGCGCACCAGTGCATCGCCGGCGCTTTGCACCGCCTGCACCAGCAGGATCAGCACCAACACCACGGCGGCCATGACCTCGGGCAAGAAGCGCTGATACCCGTAGCGAATGCCCAAGTCACCCAGCCCACCGCCGCCAATGGCCCCAGCCATGGCCGAGAAGCCGGTCAGGCTGACAAAGGTGATGGTGAGGGCCGCCACGATGCCGGGCATGCCCTCGGGCAGCAGCACCTTGAAGACGATTTGCCGGGTGGTGGCGCCCATGGCCTGCGCGGCCTCAATCAGCCCGTGGTCGACTTCGCGCAGCGCGGTCTCCACCAGTCGTGCCACAAAAGGCCCGGCGGCCAGCGTCAATGGCACCACGGCGGCAGCCGTGCCGATGGACGAACCCGTCAGCAAGCGGGTGAGCGGAATCACTGCCACCAGCAAAATGATGAAGGGCGTGGAGCGCACGGCGTTCACCGTGGTGCCCACCAGCCGGTTGGCCCAGCCGTTCTCCAGCACGCCGCCACGGTCCGTCAGACGCAGGTAGACGCCCAGCGGAATCCCGATGAACGCCCCGAGCACACCCGAGATACCGACCATCACAACCGTTTCCCAGAGTGAGCGCCCAAACAGCGCGATCAATTCCGCGCTAAACGTATCAAACATGGGCCACCTCCTGCACCAACACGCCCGCATTGCGCAAATGCGCCACGGAGGCTACAAGCTGCTCTTGCGCGCCCCGGGCCAGCACCGCCAGCGTGCCGAAGGGGCGCCCCTGCACCTCGTCGATCTGGCCATGCAAAATATTCAGGTCCACGCCAAAACGCCGGATCACATCCGACAAGAGTGACTGGTTCGATTCTTCCCCGGCAAACACCAGGCGCAGCAAGCTGGCCTGGTTGTCCGGGACACCCCCCAGCAGGGCACGCACGCGCGCCAGCACCGGGGCGGGCAGCTCTTGCGGCACCACGTCGTCGAGCAAACTGCGCGTCACCTCGTTCACCGGCTGGCTGAACACCGCCAGCGTGGCGCCTTGTTCCACGATACGCCCGGCGTCAATCACTGCCACCTGATCGGCCACTTGTTTGATGACCTGCATCTGGTGCGTGATCAGTACGATGGTGAGGCCCAGCTCGCGACGGATCTCGCGCAGCAGCGCCAGAATCGAGCGGGTGGTTTCGGGGTCCAGCGCCGAGGTGGCTTCATCGGACAGCAGCACCTTAGGCCGGCTGGCCAGTGCCCGTGCAATGCCCACGCGCTGCTTTTGCCCGCCGCTGATTTGCGCCGGGTAGCGATCCTTCAATTCGGTCAAACCCACCAACTCCAGCAAAGGTTGCACCCGGGCCACGATCTCCGCGCGGCGCAAACCCTCCAACTCCAGCGGCAAGGCCACGTTGTCAAACACGGTGCGTGAGGACAGCAGGTTGAAGTGTTGAAAGATCATGCCGATCTCGCGCCGTGCAGCCCGCAGCCCCTCAGGGTTGAGTGCCGTCAGATCCTGACCGTCCACCTGCACTCGCCCGGCTTGTGGCCGGTTGAGCAGATTGATGGTGCGGATCAGGGAACTCTTGCCGGCACCGCTGCGCCCGATCACCCCGAAGATTTCTCCGCGTGGAATCTGCAAATCCACCCCGCGCAGCGCCTGGACCGGGCCCGTGGGGCCCGGATAGGTCTGAACAATGCCTTGAAGTTGGATCACGGTGGCGCCTAGAGCTTGGCGATCGAGACTTCGGTCGACTTGATCAGCGCGACCACATCGCTGCCGACAACCAATTCGAGGTTGTCTACCGAGCGGGTGGTGATGACCGAGGTGACGATGCCCCACGGGGTCTCGACATCGACCTCGGAGACGACATCGCCGCGAATGATTTCGCGCACTTTGCCCCGGAACTGATTGCGTACGTTGATGGCTTGAATGGACATGAATTTCTCCTGATAAGTCCGTTGAAAAAAAGTGATGAAAAATTGTCGAATCAGATGGCCCAGCGCAGGCCGCCCGCGACCAGCCCCGGCCAGGGCCGCCCGGACACGTCGGGAGCCACGGGCTCGGTGGCTGGCTTTTGCAGTACCCGGTCGAGAATGCGTTTTTCCAGCGCGGCAAAGGCAGGGTCGCCATGCGAGCGCGGGCGAGGCAGTGCAACGAGCTCATCAAGGGCAATGCGGCCGTCCTCAATCAGGATCACCCGATCGGCCAGGGCCACAGCCTCCTGCACGTCGTGGGTGACCAGCAAGGCCGTAAAGCCGCTGGCCTGCCATAGGCCTTCAATCAGTCGGTGCATCTCGATGCGGGTCAGGGCATCCAGCGCGCCCAGCGGTTCGTCCAGCAGCAACAAGCGCGGGTTGTGGACCAGCGCACGGGCCAAGGCGACGCGCTGGCGTTGCCCACCCGAGAGGCGCGCCGGCCAGTCATTGGCGCGGTCGGCCAGGCCCACTTTCTTGAGCACCTCCAGCGCTGCGCCGCGTTGCTCTTTAGGCAAGCCGAGCGCCACGTTGTCAATGACGCGCTTCCAGGGCAGCAGGCGGGCTTCCTGAAACATGATGCGGGTG
>CAZBKX010000445.1:0-2366 GCA_964492535.1 uncultured Rhodoferax sp.
TCCGGGTTTCATCCGCACCTGCGCTATCCCAAAACTTCACGGCCACCCGCCCTGGTTCCAACTGGAAAGCCAGGCAGTTGAACGCCTTGCCCGACAGATAGCCTTCGCCCAGCAGGCTCAGGGGCCCCAGCACGCCACCAACAAGCGCAACGTCGCGCAAGCCCGCAGGAATAGGGGTCACGCTCAGGCCTGGGAAAATACCGAAAAAATCATGCCCAATCGAAGCCGTGCAGGCCCTGCCGACCAGGGTTTCCGCCATGGCGTCCACCGAGGCCAACGCCAACGTACCGTCGTCCTGCAGCGCCAGCTGAAAATTACCGATCAGGGAGCCCGATGCATCAGCCACCGCCTGCAAACGAAGCTGGGCTTGCAGCAACTGAGCTTGAAGGCGTTGCACCTCTTTAAGAGCATTCGGCAAGGCAGAAGTCATATCGCAACACGGACCCAGGTGATATCTATTTATCCCAAGATTGTGCCGCAAGCGAGGCAGGGGAAAACCCTCGGTGCCCATCCCGCTATGGCAGGAAAAAAAACCCGTTTGCCAGGGCTATCCCGATCAAAACGCATTGATCGGGGATGTGAGGCAGCCCACACCCCAATGTCCCGAGCGACTGCCGCCAGCGTCACTCAAAGGTGGGCAAAGCAGGCATAACGACGGGTTTGCCCGCTGCAGCCCAGGCATCAAAGCCGCCAGCAATCGACTTGACATTGAGGTAACCCATGTCTTGCAACGCGCCGGCGGCCAGCGCAGCACGCCCGCTGGTCTTGCAATACAGCACGATCTTGAGATCACGCGAGCTCAACGCCGGGTTGCTGCTGAGCTTGAACTCCAGCACGCCGCGAGACGCATGCACCGCGCCGGGCAGGTGGCCCGCGGCAAATTCATCCTGCTCCCGGACATCCAGCAAGACATCAGCCTCGCGAATAGCTTCGTCGGCTTGTGCCAGGGGCACCTCCTGAATGCGTATTTTGGCGGCGGCAACAAGGTCGTGTGCAGTTTTCATGGGGCCCTCTTTAAATAAGTGATTGCGGATATATGCCGTATCTTAATAGCCAATGGGTCTGACAGTGATTAACCCGCCGGGACAGCCGACTTGCCAATCGCTATTATTTTTAACAACAAAAACTAATTAAAACGCCGGCCAGATGAAGATTTGTTTAAAAAATTCTCAATGCCCACTGTGCAGCTTGGCATGAATGCGCCGCGTGGTCCACCACACCGCCCACAAGACCACGGGCACCAGCGCGCCGGCGGCCATCTCGGGGTTGATGGGCACCCCCGCCGCCTTGAGCGCCTTGCCACCATAAAGCAGCAGGCTGATGACGTAATACGAGATGGCGGCGATCGACAGGCCTTCCACCGTGCTTTGCAGGCGCAACTGCATCTCTTGTCCGCGCGTGAGTTTTTCCAGCAACTGCTGGTTTTGCACCTCGGTGGCAATGTCCACCCGTGTGCGCAGCAGGGCGCTGGTGCGCGACACCCGCTCCGACAGGGAAGCCAGGCGCTGCGCCGTAGCCGCCACCGTGGCCATGGCCGGTGAAAGCCTGCGCTGCATGAATTCGCCCAGCGTCTGGGTGCCAGAAATGGCTTTTTCACGCAGCTCGATCAGACGCTGGCCCACCAGCGTGTCATAGGCGCGGGTGGCAGAAAACCGGAAGTTGTGCTCGGCAATCGCCCGCTCCACCCGGGCCGCCAGGGAGACCAGGGTGTCCAGCAACTCCTGGTCGGAGGCCGACTTGTTTTCAAGCCGCGCGGTGATGGATGCGAGCGCCATTTCGGATTCTGCCAGCATCGGTGCCAGTTGCTTGGCCACTGGCAAGCCGCGCAGCGCCAGCAAACGGTAGGTCTCCAGCTCCAGCAAGCGCTGCGAGATGCGGCTCGCACGCGTCTCGCTGGTGCCGGGCGGCGCGATCACCAGCATGCGCTCAAAGCCATCGTTGCCAATGCGGAACTCGGTGACCACACACGAATGCCCGGTCACGGGCTTGGCCACACCTTGCACCTCGGCTGCCTGCATGGCGTCGGGCGCCGAGCCCAGTTGCGACGCCACCACGGCACGCTCACCAAACCAGGTTTTACCCTGGGCAATCAAGGCCTGGGCGTCCGACAAATCGCCCAACACCATGGCCATCTGGATGGCCGCCACAGTGCGTCCGGGGATGCGGCTCAACCAGTCAGGGTTGACCACCGGTGCATTGAACAGTTGGGGGTCCGACGCGCCCAAAACCGCCCCCTCAGGCAAAGCCTGCACGATGGAATACCGGGTGAACTCGGTATGCCGCTCCCACTTGACGGTGTAGCCTTCAAAGCGCAGGCGCAAAAAATTGCCTTGCATCTTTTCTAGCGGCAGGTCCTGCTGGCCTGG
>CAZBKX010000446.1:0-10547 GCA_964492535.1 uncultured Rhodoferax sp.
GTTTTTTCTGTGTGGACAATCTTCCACCAGAGCTGCTTCTGCTTTTTGTCGCACTCCAGCTGAAACAAAAAACCACAAGAGTTGCCATAGCGATAGACGTGCGCACTGCGTCATCGCTTCCACTGGTTCCAGAACAACTCAACACCTTGGAACAGCAAGGTACCGCGGTGAAGTCACTGTTTCTGGATGCTACAACCGGCACACTGGTCAGGCGTTTCTCAGAAACGAGGCGCAAACATCCGCTCTCCCAATCGGCATCGCCACAAGCGGCCCCTGACCAGCGACGTGCGTTGGTAGAAGCAATAGAGTTGGAGCGGGAACTTCTGGCAGGCTTGCGTCAGCAGGCCTACATTATCGATACCAGCATGATCCGCCCCTCACAGCTTCAGGGCTATGTGAAGTCGCTTATTTCTATCCAAGGACAACAGCTTACCTTGGTTTTTGAGTCATTCGCTTTCAAGCGTGGAATCCCAGGAGAGGCAGATTTTGTTTTTGATGTTCGCATGCTACCCAATCCGCACTACGAACCAGAGCTTCGCGAGTTGACGGGACGGGACGCACCGGTAGCAGCCTTTCTTCAAGACCAACCAGACGTCATTGAAATGCAGGAACACATCCAGAAATTCTTGAATCGCTGGCTTGATGCGTTCGCCAGGGATCACCGGAGTTATGTCACTGTTGCGATTGGCTGTACCGGTGGTCAGCACCGCTCTGTCTATTTAGTTGAAAAACTTGTGGCGCTTTTTGGTGACAAATGGGTGACATTGAAGCGTCACCGGGAACTCGATGGTCAACCTGTCAGCCCTGAACCAGCAGCTTCCTGATAGGGGCAGGCAAACCAAGCCCAGGCCACTGATCAGCAGCCACCCATAAGCCCGGAAAACCGGCCAGCTCCTGACTCTCCAGAGTCACCCGCACCGGGTGCAGGAACAGGTCCTTATGGGTTAAAACGTGATTGATCGCAGGCGCATCCTCCAGCGCTGAGCGGATAACAGTTGGCACGTTCTTGTCCAAAGTCTCACGATCATCAAATAACGGAAAACAATAGAGCCCGCCCCACACTCCGGGAACCGGTCGCTTCATGAGAAACACCGAGGAATCTGCGGTCTGCGCCCAAAGCAGCCAGATGGACTCAGAACTTCGCTTGACCTTGCGACTCTTGACCGGGTAACGCTCTGGATGACCTTGACGACTGGCAACGCAGGCGCCAGTCAACGGACAAGTGGAGCAACTGGGTTTTTTGGACGTACACACAGTTGCACCCAAGTCCATCACCCCTTGGGTATAACGTGGCATGGCATATTGAAGATTCGCAGTGGGAAGCAGTTGTCCGGCCTCGTCCCAAAGCAATCGCTCATTGGCGGCAAGGGCTAGATCACGGTCATACCCAAGTACACGGGAAAGTACCCGCTTCACATTCCCATCCAGGATGGCCACCCGTTCACCAAAACACAGCGATGCAATGGCAGCCGCTGTCGACCGACCGATACCAGGTAAAGTCTGGAGTGCTATCGCTGATTGCGGAAAGCCCCCCCCGTGCAGACCCAGCACATCAAGGGCACAACGGTGCAGATTGCGAGCGCGGCTGTAGTAGCCCAAGCCGCTCCACAAACCCAACACATCATCAAGCGGAGCCCGCGCCAGCGAGCCAACATCAGGGAAGCGGGACAAAAATCGCGGGAAGTAGTCGAGTACTGTCGACACCTGCGTCTGTTGAAGCATGATTTCCGACAACCAGACGCGGTAGGGGTCGCGGGTGTTTTGCCATGGCAAATCATTTCTTCCGTGAAGTTTTTGCCAAGTGACCACTTTCGTGGCGAAATCACTCATTGCCAATCCACTCACTTCATCTTTCAAGCGCGCTCCAACTCGGGCACGGCTTCGGCGACAACGGAATGGGTCGCAGTCATCAAATACTCGGTCAGTTCCTGGAGCTTGGCATCAAGTTGATTCAAGGTATCACCCTGCATCTGAATTTCTCCAATGCGGTCATCAAGGCCGCCAGCAGCTTGTTGAATCCGGTCGATAGCCTCCAGGCGCCTTCCGAAATTTCGGCGACGCTCTCGCAACTGGGCGTCCAGTTGGGCCGCTGCCGACTTGCTCCACAGCTCGATGTCACCCAAGGCCGTTTCGTGGATGACCCGAACCCGGGTCGCAAGTGCACGTACAAGCCGATCGGAAAGTTCGGTCTGCGCCAACCTGAAAGCATTCCCAACCCCTAGGTACTGCAGATGACTCATCTCCACCAGATCAAGGTCATGCAGATAAGTTGCCATAGAAGGTTCACCTGTGGCTTGCAACGAAAATCCGTGCTCGGCATTCAATTGGCGAAACGTGGCGGCCAGCATACATTGAATCTCCGTGCCAATCGATTGAACTTTTTTCAGATTTGCACGCATTCCGTCAAACGTATCGCTGTAAGCACGTTTAACGCCTAACTTGAGACCTCTTTGCTGCAAAACCTGGGTCAGTTCAAACATTTCTTTCTTGAGAGCTGCTGGACCGAGAAGACTGAACAATTCACGCAGCAGCTTTAGATGGACTGAGCGAACCGCGTGAATTTTGGCGCCACCTAAATCGAACTCGACCTGCTCCTGCGCAATCCGGGAGCGCATATTTTTAATCACCGCTGAGTTTTTGCCCCGGAGACCCCTCAGCTCCATCATTTGCTCCGTCAAGTCACGTCGGCGGATGTGTATCACCCTGCCCGTTTCAATTCGCAGATCCGAAATACCCCCAGTAACGGCCGAGCCCAAAGTCTTCTGGCGCTGACCCATGATGCCTTTGGCAAGCGCATCCTCAAGCCCAGGCAGGCAACTAAGGGTCAGCAACGCCGGATCATCGGTCACTTTGGCCACGAGGCCTTTCTGCGCCGATACAGGAATCACTTGATGAGGTGCAATACCCAATATTTCAGCAGTCGACGCGCGCTGCCTTTCAATCTGTTTTTCGATCTGCTCGGAGGAACTCAAGGCATCCCACAAGGTGTCGATCTTGTTGAGCACAACCAGCCGGGTACTTGCATCGGCCGATCCATCGGCGAGGTGCTCGCGCCAGATGGAGAGGTCAGACTTGGTAACGCCCGTGTCTGCGCCCAATAAAAAGACAACTGCATGCGCCTGGGGAATCAGGCTCACGGTCAGCTCTGGCTCGGCACCAATTGCATTGAGACCCGGGGTGTCCAGTATCACCAACCCCTGTTTCAGTAGCGGGTGGGCAATATTTATCAATGCATGGCGCCATCTGGGCACCTCCAGCAAACCTTGCGCATCGGCCATAGGGTTATCGTCAGGCGCGTCACGCTGCCATAGTCCAAGTGCTTTGGCTTCGGCCTCGGTCACGCGACGCGTTTCAGCGACCTTTTCAAGCGCGGCAGACAACTGCTTGGGATCATTGACGTCCAGATCAATGCGAGTCCACTTTTCAGGCGCCATGCGCCATTCCATCAGGGACTGGGGCTGCAGGCGCGTTTCAATAGGCAACAGTCGCAGGCATGCCGGAACATCTGCCTCGTAGCCCATTTCAGTGGGGCACATGGTGGTGCGCCCGGCGCTGGCAGGCATGATGCGACGACCATAGCCGGCAAAAAAAATAGCGTTGATCAGCTCTGACTTGCCCCGGGAAAACTCCGCCACAAACGCAACTATGACCTTGTCAGAGCGAACCCGCCCCTCCAGGCGCCGCAAGCGCTCTTCCACGGCAGCATCCAAAAGCTCGTGGTCTCTCATCCACTCGGCCAACAGCTTCAAACGCAAGGCGAATTCACGGCGCCAAGCGCCGTGCTGGTCAAATTTTTCGTTGAATGAAGTTCCCAAATAACCTCCGAGCAATCGTTCAATATAGCACTGCATCAGGCCCCTGCGGCTAGGCTTTTTGGCAAGAAGGGCAGTAGAACGTAGATCGCTGCCCCTGTCTCATGGCCTTGACTGGCGACAGGCACACCCGGCAGGCTTGCCCCTCCCGGCCATACACCATAGCCCCCAATTGAAAGTGTCCACTCTCGCCGGTTGCACTGGAAAAATCTCGCAGCGTACTGCCGCCCTGGTCCACCGCGTTGGCCAACACAGTCCGGATTGCCGAGTGAAGTTTCGCAACACGCGGCCTACTCAGGCGGGCAGCGCTCACCGTCGGCCTGATCCCAGCCATAAACAAAGACTCGGACGCATAGATGTTACCAACCCCCACGACCACATTACCCGCTAACAACACTTGCTTGATTGCCGCTCGCCGCAGCTTGAGCTGATCTTGAAATTTGGCGAGGTCAAACTGGTCAGAGAGAGGCTCCATACCCAGCTTCCCCAGAAGTTTCTGGGCTTCTGGCGCGTTCTCGGTCCTCGCAAAGACAACAGCTCCAAATCGACGTGGGTCATGAAGCCTGAGTGTCCCCTGGCTGGTAATCAGCTCGAAATGGTCATGGACGCCAATAAGCGGCAACTGCTTGGCGAAGCTCACACTGCCCGACATCCCAAGATGAACCAGCAGCAACCCTTCGTCAAAATCGACAAGTAAGTACTTCCCACGCCGGCGCACACCCAACACAGTGCGTCCAAGCAATTGATCGCATGCACAGCCCAAGGGCCAACGAAGCGTTTTGCCAAGTGAGGCGGACAAAACCTTGCTGCCCGCAATGCGGTGAGCAAAGCTTAGACGCGTAACTTCAACTTCGGGCAATTCAGGCATGGACAGGTAGATTTTGTGGCATGGATTATTATGATCCCATGTTACGTAACCACCGCCTTGCGCTACTCGCCGTACTTCTTTGCGTATTGACCGCAAATGCTCAAACCGTTGATGAAAAGGGCACGAATGCCGCCACATCAGCCCTGGACAGCCAACTTTTTTATCAGCTGCTGCTGGGGGAACTCAATACCCGGACAGGTGATCCCGGGGCTGGATACTCACTCATCTTGGACGCAGCAAGAAAAACACGAGACTCAGGCCTGTACCAACGAGCGGTTGGCATTGCGCTGCAAGCTCGGTCTGGCGACTCCGCGTTGCTGGCTGCGCGCGCATGGCAACAAGCCCTGCCCGAGTCGAAAGAAGCCAATCGCTTTATTTTGCAGATACTGATCGGGTTAAACCGCATCCCCGAGGCACTGGAACCCCTCAAACGCGAAATTGCGGCAACCAATCCCGCGGACAGGCCCTTGATGGTGTCGGCTATCCCGCGCCTTTTGGCTAGAACCTCGGACAAGAAGCAGGCGGCCGATTTGGTTGAACAGGCACTCAATCGGTACCTCGCAGAACCCAATGTGGGTGTTGAGGCTTGGACTGTGATTGGGCGAATGCGTGCTGATGCAGGTGATGTGGCAGGGGCACTCACCGCAGCCCGTCGAGCGCAGGCTATTGACGTCAATGCAGAAGGACCGATACGACTGGCGCTGTCTGTGATGGACCCCGGCGCACCCCAAGCAGAACTCATCGTCAAAAAGCACCTTGAAGAAAAGCAGCGACCCCCATTGAGGATGGCCTATGCGCGCGCCTTGCTGAGCGCGAAACGCTACGCAGACGCAGCAGTGCAATTGCAGGCGGTCACTGATGAAAAACCGGATGATCGTGAGGCCTGGCTTCTACGGGGCGCCCTTGAGCTCCAAGACGCAAAGCCATTGGCTGCTGAGCGCTCTTTTAAGCGCTACCTGGATCTGTCTTTACAGGCCAAGATTCAGGAGTCTTTGCCGCAAGAGCCGGATAAAGGACTGAACCAAGCGCTTTTAACTTTGTCACAGATTGCAGAACAGAGGCAAGATTTTGTGGCAGCTGAAGATTGGCTTCGGCGTATTGATCGTCCTGAAGACCAGACCATGGTGCAGCTCCGGAGGGCCAGTTTGCTCGCCCGCCAGGGCCGGCTTCAAGAGGCGCGTGAATTGATCAGAAACCAGCCTGAGAATTCTCCTGCAGAGGCCCGGATGAAAATCATGGCGGAGGCTCAACTGTTACGCGACAGCCAACAATTCAATGAAGCCTACAAGCTGCTTTCAGAGGCAAATGCACGCAATGAAGAGGACCTTGATCTTGCTTATGACTTGGCCATGGTCGCGGAGAAATTAGGCGACATCGCGGAAATGGAGCGCTTGTTGCGTCTGGTCATTTCGAACAAGCCGGACTACCACCACGCCTACAACGCGCTGGGCTACTCACTTGCCGAACGGAACATACGCCTACCGGAAGCCAGGCAACTTGTGCTGAAAGCGCTCGATCTGGCGCCGGGCGACCCATTCATCATGGACAGCCTCGGTTGGGTTGAGTTCCGCAGCGGGAACCTCGAAGAAGCCAGGCGTATTTTGCAACTCGCATTCGACGCCAAGCCAGATGCCGAGATCGCAGCCCACTTAGGTGAGGTCCTCTGGGCCATGGATCGAAAAAGCCAAGCCATGACCATCTGGAAAGAAGGGAAAAAACTGAACGCACAGAATGAAACCCTTCTGGAAACACTCAAGCGCTTGAGTGTCAGGCCGTGAGAGCGCGCACGAGAGCAACGTTAGCGGCGGCTCTTTTTGTCAGTTTGCTCATTACAGGCTGTGCCTTACCCCCAAAAAAATTTGGCGCATACCCGCAAGAAGCTTCGACTTGGCGTGGCCGCCTTGCAGTTCGGGTGGAAACTGCTGAACCTCAGTCCTTTTCAGCTGCCTTTGAGCTCACGGGGAGCGCCGCAGCAGGGGAAATGACTCTATTTAATCCGCTTGGAGGCACCGCCGCAGTCCTCGCATGGGATGCCCAAACGGCAATAATGCGAGTAAACGGCGATGTTCAACATCACCCGTCGCTCGATGCACTGATCAGCAGGGCCATCGGAACAGAAATCCCCGTGGATGCACTGTTTAGCTGGCTGGCAGGAGAACTCGCACCAGCGGATGGCTGGAATCCGGATCTATCACAACGTGCCAGAGGACGCATCACCGCGAAACGCACGAGCCCGGCCCCGCCCGTGGAACTCCGCCTTGTGCTGGACAATGAGTGATTTGAGCAAAGTCCAGTTACTTCCAGCACCAACCGGCCCAACATGAAATCGCTCTACGACATTTGCGCACCTGCCAAGCTGAACCTCTTTTTGCACATCACTGGCCGCAGGAGCGACGGCTACCACTTACTCCAATCTGCTTTTATGTTGGTGGACTGGTGCGACACGCTGCATTTTGACCTTCGCGCAGACGGTGGCATAAGTCGGGAGGACCTGACCCACCCATTGCCCGCAGACGATCTGATCACACGGGCCGCCCGCACCTTGAAGAGCGCCAGCGGCACCGCCTTGGGTGCGCATATCGGCGTCGAAAAAAGCATCCCCGCGCAAGCGGGGATGGGCGGCGGATCTTCTGATGCCGCCTCGACCCTCTTGGCTCTGAACCGCTTGTGGAAGCTTGCTCTTTCGCTGGAACAATTGACCCTAATCGGGCTCCAACTAGGGGCGGATGTACCTTTTTTCCTGGCAGGCCAGAATGCTTGGGTTGAAGGTATTGGGGAAAAGATAACGCCTATTGAGCTGCCTTCATCGCGCTTTCTGATTGTCAAGCCTGCTGAGGGATTGGAAACAAAATTGATTTTCTTGGATCAGGAACTAAAAAGAGATAGCCAAACAGCTATAATCTCAGGCTTCGCTACAAATGTTTTTGACTACGGTCGAAACGACTTGCAGAGCGTGGCAGAAAGACTCTGTCCAAGCGTGACTCAAGCTCTTCAATGGCTTTCAGAACGCGGGCTCAGTGGACGGATGACAGGTTCTGGAAGTGCGGTATTTGCAGAGGCGTTGCAAGACGTTGATTTGATGAATGCTCCAAGCAATTTTGAAGTTAAGTTATGCAACAATTTGAGCGTTCATCCTTTAAAGGGTTGGGCGGTCAGCGATAGTTTTTCGGCTGGCAGCAGTAGCTGTTAGCCCGCGTAGGGGAGTCGCCAAGTTGGTTAAGGCACTGGATTTTGATTCCAGCATGCGAAGGTTCGAGTCCTTCTTCCCCTGCCAAGTTTCAAGTTGTACGCGCCACTCGCTGATCGTACTAACGAACATCACACTCAATTGCTGGAATACTCATGCAGGCTTCTCAACCCCCTGATTTCATGGTTTTTACTGGCAATGCCAATCCGGGTATGGCTGCCGAGATAGCTAGGCATCTCGGTATCGGACTGGGTGCTGCGACAGTAGGTCGCTTCTCGGATGGCGAAGTAACCGTCGAAATTAATCAAAATGTGCGAGCACGCGACGTCTTCGTTGTGCAGTCCACTTGTGCTCCGACAAATGAAAACCTGATGGAACTGCTCATCATGGTGGACGCGCTCAAGCGAGCTTCGGCCGAGCGAATCAGCGCAGTGATTCCTTATTTTGGCTATGCACGCCAAGACCGTCGCCCTCGCTCCAGCCGAGTACCCATAACGGCCAAAGTTGTCGCGAACATGCTGCAAGCCGTGGGCGTTAACCGTGTACTGACCATGGACCTTCATGCGGACCAGATTCAGGGCTTCTTTGACATCCCGGTTGACAATATTTATGCCTCGCCTGTTCTGCTGGGCGATTTGAGGCAAAAAAACTACGAGGACCTGATCGTGGTGTCGCCTGATGTGGGTGGCGTGGTTCGTGCGCGGGCACTTGCCAAACAACTCAATTGCGATCTCGCCATCATTGACAAGCGCCGCCCGAAAGCCAATGTCAGCGAAGTGATGCATGTCATCGGTGAGATTGATGGACGCAATTGCGTGATCATGGATGACATGATTGACACCGCAGGCACCTTGGTCAAGGCCGCTGAGGTACTGAAGGAGCGAGGCGCGAAGAAGGTCTATGCGTATTGCACACACCCCATCTTCTCAGGCCCCGCCATTGAACGCATCACCAACGGCAGCGCTTTGGACGAAGTCGTGGTGACCAACACCATCCCGTTGAGCCAGGCAGCGTCTGCCTGCCAGAAGATTCGACAACTGTCCGTGGCGCCGCTGATTGCTGAAACAATCCAACGCATTGCCAAGGGCGAATCTGTCATGAGTTTGTTCTCGGACCAGGAAAACCTTTTCTAGTTCGGGCAAAAGTGGACTTTCGTTGGCGCAAGCCAGCGATGCAAGTCTTTTTTCAATCGGAGTCACACTGGTCGCGGTGGGCTCATCAAGGAGTAAGTTATGAAATTTGTCGCTTTTGAGCGCGCCAAGCAGGGCACGGGTGCGAGCCGCCGTCTCCGCATCACCGGTCGCACGCCCGGTATCATTTATGGTGGATCCGCTGAACCCAAGCAGATCGAAGTTGACCACAACGCCCTGTGGCATGCCCTGAAGAAAGAGGCGTTCCACGCCACTGTTCTGGACATGGAACTTGACGGCACGGATCACAAGGTTTTGTTGCGCGATGTGCAAATGCATCCCTTCAAGCAGCTCGTCCTGCACATTGACTTCCAGCGCGTTGACGCAACCACCAAACTGCACATGAAGGTGCCTTTGCACTACAGCGGCGACGAGAATTCGCCCGCGATCAAAACGGACAACTGCATTGCCAACCATGTGGTGACAGAAATTGAAGTGCTGTGCCTGCCGTCTGACCTGCCTGAATTCATTGCTGTGGATTTGAGCGGCCTGAAAAAGGGCTCATCGCTGCACTTGGCCGACCTGGTGTTGCCAAAGGGCGTAACGGCTGTGAAACGCGGCACGAACAATCCCGTGCTGGTATCTGTTGTGGCTGTGGCCGCACCAGAAGCTCCAGCCGCCGATGCAGCGCCAGCTGCAGCTGGCAAAGGTGGAAAAGGCGCTCCGGCTGCCAAAGCACCCGCCGCCAAGAAAAAATAATCTGAGCTGAAGCTCAGACTTCATGGCTCACTTCGGTGAGCCATTTTTGTTTATGCACTTGACCTGATAATTTGAGCATGATCAAACTCTTTGTGGGCTTGGGCAATCCTGGGCCCGAGTACGAATTCACCCGCCATAACGCCGGATTTTGGTGGATCGACGCAGTGGCAGAAGCACTCAAAATCCAGCTCGTCATGGACAAGGCATACCATGGCCTGATCGGCAGAGCGTCCATCCAAGGCCAAGCCGTCTGGCTGCTCGAACCGCAAACCTTCATGAATTCGTCGGGCAAGTCGGTCGCCGCTCTGGCGCGTTTTTTCAAAATAGCTCCGCAAGAAATCCTGGTCGCCCATGACGAACTGGACATGACGCCGGGCGAAGCCAAACTCAAGCTAGGCGGCAGCCATGCGGGTCACAACGGACTGCGTGATATCCACGCCCAGCTGGGCACGCCAGAATATTGGCGTTTAAAGCTGGGGGTGGGCCACCCAGGCATCAAATCGGAAGTCATTCACTGGGTGCTCAAAAAGCCATCGTTGGACCACCGAATTGCGATTGACCAAAGCATTGCACGCGCCCTTACCGCCCTGCCTCAGATGATTGCGGGCGAGATGGAAAAAGCCACCATGCTGGTCAACACCAGCAAACCGGCCCGACCCAAACCACCACGGCCTGAGTCCGCTGCACCCCAGCAACAGACCTGACCGGTCCAATTGAACAAAGAGCACATCATGCGCTACGCAACCACTATTGCTATTATTTTGATGCTCACAAACTGTTTAAATATGCCT
>CAZBKX010000447.1:0-2900 GCA_964492535.1 uncultured Rhodoferax sp.
AATCGAGGGGGTCAATGTATGAGGCATGGCGGGTTTCAGATCATCGGCTGGACAGGCAATGCACCAAGCATACCGGCCGGGCGCGCACTAGTGTTTACCCTAGGCCAAATAGGCGCATTCGTCAGGTTTTACTCAGTCACATCACGTTACCCTACGCGGGTGGCATTGGCTTGCTGCCAATCCCCCTCTCGCGCCCCCTTAAACCATACGGAGACTCCATGGCACCTTTACTCGCGCTATCCCGACTGATCGACAAGATCAGCACCGGGATCGGCAAACTCACCATGTGGCTGATCCTGGCCACCACACTCATCAGCGCCGGCAACGCCCTGATGCGAAAGACGTTCAACGTCAGCTCCAACGGCTTGCTCGAAATTCAGTGGTACCTGTTTGCAGCCGTCTTCATGCTGGGTGCAGGTTACGGATTCCTCAGGAACTCGCACGTCCGGATCGACTTCATTGCCAGCAAGCTGTCTGACCGTGCCCGCAACATCATTGATGTCGCCGGTATTTTGGTGGTCATGCTTCCTTTCTGCATCATCATGATCAATTTGAGCTGGCCCTTCTTCATGCAGGCTTTCAATAGCGGAGAGATGTCGCAAAACGCCGGCGGCCTGATTCGCTGGCCTGCATATGTATTGATTCCCGCAGGTTTTGCGCTTCTTCTGCTGCAAGCCGTGTCGGAACTCATTAAGCGAATTGCCTTCCTGACCGGAGCCGGGCCCGATGTGCTTAACGCCGAAGAAAACAAGTCTGACGAGCAAAAGCACCTGGAAGAGCTTGAAGCCAAAACTGCGCGCCTGTTGGCGGGAGACAAATAAATGGAAACCACCTTCTTGGCACAACAGTTTGTGCCCCTCATGTTCGCGGGACTTTTTGTCCTGCTTTTGACGGGCTTTCCGGTCGCATTTGGCCTGGCGGCTTGCGGCTTGTTTTTTGGTTTCGTCGGGATTGAAGCCGGCATCTTTCCAGGGGCCATGTTTCAGGCGCTGCCGCTGCGTATTTTCGGCATCATGCAAAACGACACCTTGCTGGCGATTCCGTTCTTCACCTTTATGGGCATTATTCTGGAGAGGTCCGGCATGGCCGAAGACCTTCTGGAGACTGTAGGCCAAGTCTTTGGCCCGGTGCGCGGAGGCGTGGCGATTGCCGTGATTTTGGTGGGCGCCCTCTTGGCCGCCACCACGGGTGTGGTGGCTGCTGCGGTGATTTCCATGGGCCTGATCTCCTTGCCCATCATGCTGCGCTACGGCTACAGCCGCACCATCGCCACGGGCACCATCACGGCCTCTGGCACGCTGGCGCAAGCGATTCCCCCGTCCCTGGTGCTGATTGTGTTGGCTGACCAACTGGGCCGCTCCGTGGGCGACATGTACTCCGGTGCGCTGATCCCCGGCCTGATGCTGGTGGGCCTGTACATACTCTTCATTGTGATTGTGGCCATCGTCAAGCCCGCCATGGTGCCTGCACTGCCGCCTGAAGCGCTGCTCTACAAAGAAGATAACGGCAAGTCCGGCCACCGCTCGCTGTTTGTTCTGCTGCTACTTTGTGCGGGAGTGGGTTACGCCTGGTCAAAAGTTCATAACGGGCTGCTAACCGAATGGCTGGAGCGCGCCACACCGTCACCGGGAGACGAAATTGTGATTTTGTCCTTGACCCTGGCCTCTCTTTTTGGGCTGGCACTGGCGATCCTCAATCGCGTGACCAAGATGGGCCTGCTCTCCAAGCTGGCAGAACAAGTGACTTTTGTGTTGATGCCGCCGCTGATTCTCATCTTTTTGGTGTTGGGCACGATTTTTCTGGGTGTAGCCACACCAACCGAGGGCGGAGCCATGGGTGCTTTGGGCGCCCTGATTCTGGCTGCAGGCAAGCGCCGTCTGGGCATGTCCATCCTCAAGCAGGCTCTGGAAAATACTGCCAAGCTGGCCTCGTTTGTGCTGTTCATCCTGATCGGCTCCACGGTGTTCAGCTTTACCTTCAACGCCGCCGACGGTCACATTTGGGTGGAACACCTGTTTGACGGCATGCCGGGCGGTGCCTGGGGCTTTTTGATTGTGGTGAACATTTTGGTGTTCCTTTTGGGCTGTTTCATTGACTTCTTCGAGATTGCGTTCATCGTCATTCCCATTCTGGCGCCGGTGGCCGAGAAAATTTTGCCGGCCCTCGTGCCGGGCATGACGACTGACCAGGTCATGATCTGGTTTGGGGTAATCATCGCCATGAACCTGCAAACCTCGTTCCTGACGCCGCCGTTTGGCTTTGCCTTGTTTTACCTGCGCAGCGTTGCAGCCAAGTTTGATTACAAAGACCGGATCACAGGCAAGATGATCCCATCGGTGAAGACCACCGAAATTTATAAAGGTTCGATCGCGTTCATCTGCCTGCAGTTGATCATGGTTACGGCCGTGATTGTCTTCCCCGTGCTGGTGACCGGTGGCATTGAGAAAGTGGAAGCGTTGAGCGCGGATCAAATCATGCAGCAGCTGCAAATGCCTGATGCGGAAGGAGCAGCCGAAGCCAGTGACCCGGGCAAAGACGAAGCTGCTGAACCTGCAGCAGGTGAAGAGCCCGTTGACCCCATGAAAGCCCTGATGGACGACGCCAAAAAGGACGGCGCGAAATAAGCTGCACCGGTGACTTCCGTCCCATACACGATCAAGGGCCTTCGGGCCCTTTTTTATGGGCGCTGCGCTGTGTGTCAAAACCCATTGCGCCACCCCCATGCACCAACGGCTTGAAGATCACCGGATTAACCTTGGGCTTTACCCTCGACCGGGTTGGCAAGTCCCATAAAAAAACCCGCTTAGAGCGGGTTTTTTTGTAGCTCAAGGAGCAGTCAAATTACAGTTTTTGAGCCTGCATGAAACTGTCAAAACGAGCTTCGGTGAAGCGGAACCAAA
>CAZBKX010000448.1:0-3896 GCA_964492535.1 uncultured Rhodoferax sp.
CGCAGCCTGCGAAGTCGCCGCAAAACTGCTGACCGCATCCCCGGTTACAGGGAATCTCTGTTGGGGCTGCAGGCTCGGGGGTAAATGCAATTGCCCTGACGTTTTTCCTACCATCAAACCCCTTAGATACGACGGCCGGGGGGGCGTTTTCTACAAATTCAGCCCGGGTGTGCTTGTTCAAAAACCGACTGCCTGACCATCGCGGCGTGGGTCGCTGGCAGCCACATAGCCCTCCACCGCCGGGTCGCCGGCACGCCAGATGAACTGGCCAGCACCAAAGTCCTGGTAAGAATCCTGAATAACCTCGGTGCGGTGACCCAAGTCACTCAAACCCTGTGCGGTGACGGGGTTCATTGCGCCTTCGACATTGATCTCTACCCCGGCATTGAAGCGCCAGCGCGGTGCGTCGCACGCCGCTTGAGGGCTTTGCTTGTAATCGAGCATGCGCACCAGGGTTTGCATGTGACCTTGAGGCTGCATGTTGCCGCCCATCACGCCAAAGCTCATCACGGGTTGCCCGCCCTTCGTCAAAAAGGCGGGAATGATGGTCTGGAACGGCCGTTTTCCAGGTGACACCACGTTGGGGCTGGCTGCATCCAGGCTGAAGCCATGGCCCCGGTTTTGCAGGCTCACGCCAAAGCTCGGCTCCACACAACCCGAGCCAAAGCCCATGTAATTGCTCTGAATAAAGCTGACCATCATGCCGGACTCATCGGCTGCCGTGAGGTAGATCGTGCCGCCCTTGACCGGGTTGCCGGCCTGGAAATTTTGTGCCCGACCCATGTCGATCAGACTAGCGCGCGAGGCCAGGTAGGCGGGGTCTAGCATCTGCTCCACCGTCACCGTCATGCTGGACTGCTCGGCCACATAGCGGTACACATCGGCAAAAGCCAGCTTCATGGCCTCAATCTGCAAATGCTGCGACGCCACGCCATCCACGGGCAGGCTTCCCAAATCAAACTGCTCCAGGATGCCCAGCGCAATCAAGGCTGCAATGCCCTGACCATTGGGCGGAATCTCATGCAGCGTGTAGCCCCGGTAGTTTTGGGCGATGGGTGTGACCCAGTCCGCCTGATGCGCGGCAAGATCCTGCAAACTCAAGTTGCCGCCCTGCTGGGCCGAGAACGCGTGCAGGGCCTGGGCGATCTCGCCGGTATAAAACGCTGCACCCCGGGTCGCCGCAATCGCCCGCAAGGCGCGAGCCATGGCCGGAAACTGAACCAACTCGCCGATCGCCGGGGCGCGCCCACGCGGCAAAAAGGTTTGGGCAAAGCCGGGCAAGCCCTGCAGTTCTTCGACCGGCGCGGCCCACTTCTGTTGCACCACAGGCGGCACCAGGTAGCCGCGCTGGGCGATCTCGATAGCGGGTTCCATCAGATCGGCAAAAGGCAACTTGCCAAAGCGCTCGCTCAGGGCCACCCAGGCACTCACGGCACCGGGCGCGGTCACCGAATCCATGCCCCGCTTCGGGGGGGTGAGGGCCTGGGCGCCATAGCGCTTATGAAAATACTCGGGGGTCCAGCCCTGCGGCGCCCGGCCTGAGGCGTTCAGGCCGTGCAGTTCCTTGCCGTCCCACAAAATACAAAACGCATCGCTGCCCAAGCCATTGCTGACCGGCTCCAGAATCGTCATGGCCGCCGCCGTGGCCACGGCGGCATCCACCGCATTGCCGCCCTTGAGCATCATGCGCAGACCAGCCTGCGAGGCCAAGGGATGAGAGGTGGACACCACGTTGCGGGCAAACAACGGCAAACGGGTGGAGGTGTACGGGTTTTGGTAGTTGAAGTCCATGGCGGCCAAGTCGTCTGATGAAAATGGAGGGGGCGATCAGGCCAATGCGACATTGGGCCTCTGCCCGCGACTGTAACCCCGTCTGCAAGGACCCTTGGCACTGCAGGTCAACTGCGCGAGGTTTCAGCAACGTCAAGAATCAAAGATCAAAAAAAACGGCACCCTGAGGCGCCGTTTATTGACGAGTTCAACCAGGCTTAGTCTTCGACAAAGGCCTCTTCCCGTTTCTTCTTGATGGACGGCAGAAGTACCACCAGCAGCAGCAAAGCCGCCACCGCCAACAAACTGGCCGACAGGCCACGCGTCACAAACACGCTCCAGTCACCCCTTGACAGCAGCAAGGCGCGGCGCAGGTTTTCTTCCATCATGGGGCCCAGAATGAAGCCCAGCAACAAAGGTGCCGGCTCCATACCCAGCTTGATGAAGGTGTAGCCAATGACACCGAACAACGCCACCATCCAGATGTCCCAGGTGTTGTTGTTGGTGGAGTACACGCCAATCGCACAGAACAGCACAATGGCCGGGAACAACCAACGGTAAGGCACGCTCAGCAACTTGATCCAGATACCGATCAGCGGCAAGTTCAGGATGATCAGCATGGCATTGCCGATCCACATGGAGGCGATCAAGCCCCAGAACAACTCGGGGTTGCTGGTCATCACCTGGGGACCAGGCTGAATGTTGTGGATGGTCATGGCACCGACCATCAGCGCCATCACGGCGTTGGGTGGAATACCCAGCGTGAGCAAAGGAATGAAGGACGTCTGCGACGCCGCGTTGTTAGCGGCTTCTGGTGCGGCCACGCCGCGGATGTTGCCCTTGCCAAACGGCACTTCACCTGCTTGGAGCTTGGTCTTTTTCTCAATGGTGTAGGCCGCAAAAGCAGCCATCACCGCGCCGCCACCAGGCAAGATACCCAACACCGCACCGAGGGCAGTCCCGCGCAAGACGGCGGGCACCATGCGCTTGAAGTCCTGCGCACTGGGCATCAGTCCCTTGACGTCCGCCGTGAACACTTCACGCTCGCTCTCGTGCTTACCCAGGTTGCTGATGATCTCGCCGTAACCGAATACCCCCATCGCAATCACGATGAAGCCGATGCCGTCGGTCAACTCCGGAATATCGAAGCTGTAGCGGGCGACGCCCGAGTTCACGTCGGTGCCGACCATGCCCAGCAGCAGGCCGAGCAAAATCATGCCAAAGGCCTTGAGCAAGGAGCCCGACGCCAGAACCACGGCACCAATCAAGCCCAAAATCATCAAAGAGAAGTACTCGGCAGGGCCAAACAAGAAGGCCACTTCGGTCAGGGGCACCGCAAAGGCAGCCAGCACCAGGGTACCTACACAACCGGCAAAGAACGACCCCATGCCGGCAGCGGCCAGCGCCGGACCGGCTCGACCGTTTCGGGCCATCTGGTAGCCGTCAATCACCGTCACCACAGACGACGATTCGCCCGGCAAATTGACCAGCACGGCGGTGGTAGACCCACCGTACTGGGCGCCATAGTAAATACCGGCCAACATGATCAGCGCCGACACAGGGGGCAACGCATAGGTGGCGGGCAACAGCATGGCAATGGTGGCCAGAGGGCCAATGCCGGGCAGCACGCCAATCAGCGTGCCCAGCAAGCAGCCGACAAAGGCATACATCAGGTTCACGGGCGTGAATGCCACGCTGAAGCCAAGCGATAAATTGGTAAAGAGATCCATAGTTCAGGTCCTTAGCCGGCGATGAAGGTGGGCCACACCGGAAACTGCAATTTCAGCAGCAAGATGAAAGCGACGTAACTCATGAACGCCAGGATGGTCGCCAGAACCACCACTGCCTTCAGGTTGAACTCCTCACCGGCCAGGCTGGCGATGAAGGTCAACGCATAAATGCCGACGATGAGCCCCATGGCAGGGAGCTTGATACTGGGCAAACCGCCGAGCATCAGGCCAAACACCACATTGGCCGAAATGATGAAGAACAGGGGTTTCCAGGCCCAGGCACCGATCTTGTCGCCATCCGGCGTTTCAAATACCAGGGCACTGATAGTGATAGCCGCACCCAGCACGGCCATCAGCACCCCCAGCATCAAGGGAAAGTAACCCGGCCCCATGCGA
>CAZBKX010000449.1:0-6659 GCA_964492535.1 uncultured Rhodoferax sp.
AGGTCAAGGGTCCCAATGTGTTCAAGGGGTACTGGCACATGCCCGAGAAGACGGCCGAAGAGTTCACTGCGGACGGCTTTTTCAAGACCGGCGATGTGGGCCGGATCGATGAGCGGGGGTATGTGACCATTGTGGGGCGCAGCAAGGACCTCATCATCAGCGGCGGCTACAACGTCTACCCTGCGGAAATTGAGGGCTACATCAACGAGTTGCCCGGTGTGGCCGAGAGTGCAGTGGTGGGGATCCCGCACGCTGACTTTGGTGAAGTGGGTGTGGCAGTCGTCATTGCCAAGCCGGGCGCGGTAGTCGACCCGGGCCAGATCATCGCCAGCCTCAAGTCAAAGCTGGCCAATTTCAAGGTGCCCAAACAATGCTTTGTGGTGGACTCACTGCCGCGCAACACCATGGGCAAGGTCCAAAAAAATATACTTCGCGCCCAATACGCTGCAGGGTAGTCGTTGTACGATGGGAGTGAACCATTCGTTACACACAGGAGCGTCGTCCCATGCAGGTTGCCCAAGTTACGCTTGATAGTTGCCGCCGGCTGGCCCACGATCTGGCGTCCTTGAGCGCCATGGATCCCCATCTGGTGCTGGTTTTTGGATCGGTTGACCTGCTGCAAGGTGTGGGTGAGCCGCTGGCTTGCCTGTTTCCATCGGCCATTCGATTGGGCTGCTCCACGGCAGGTGAAATTTCCTCCCAAGGTGTGACCGATGGCACCTGTGTGGTAACCGCTCTCCGGTTTGAGGAGACCCCTTTGGTTGCATCGTCAACCCAGTTGTCGGGTATGGACGATTCCTTTGCTGCGGGCCAGCGTTTGGGCAGGCAACTGCCCTTGGCCGGCTTGCGCGCTGTCCTGATATTTGGCCAGGGTGTCGTCATCAATGGCAGCGCCTTGATAGCAGGGATGACCGAGGTGCTTGGCACATCGGTGCAAATTACCGGTGGTTTGGCCGGCGACGCCGCTGCCTTCACGGAGACCTGGGTGCTCGATGCCAGCGGCGTCCACAAAGACACCTTGGCGTGCGTGGGTCTATATGGTGACCGTTTGGTTTTCTCTCACGGCTCTTTTGGTGGATGGTCCCCCTTTGGTCCTGCCCGCAAGGTCACACGGTGTGAGAACAATGTGCTGTTCGAACTCGACGGCTCACCTGCACTGGAGGTTTACCGACGCTACCTGGGCGACCATGCGAAGGACTTGCCGGCCTCCGGCCTGCTGTTTCCATTCGCCATGGTGGACAGGGACCACACCGAATTGGGCTTGATTCGCACGATTCTGGGCATAAATGAGGCCGCTGGCAGTTTGACCCTGGCGGGTGATCTCGATCCTGACGGCTACCTGCGTCTGATGCACGCCAGCACCGATGCGCTGGTGGGTGGAGCCGAGTCGGCTGCTCAGGCGGCCAAGGCCATGTTGGATGCACCCGGACCGGGCCTGGCATTGCTGGTCAGCTGCGTTGGGCGCAAGCTGGTGATGGGTGGACGTGTGGACGAGGAGGTAGACGCGGTCGGTGGTGTTTTTGGCCAGGGCGCCGTGCTGGCGGGTTTCTACTCCAATGGTGAGATCAGTCCCTTCGCGGACAATGCCGTGTGCAAGCTGCACAACCAGACCATGACCATCACGTATCTGACAGAGCGCTGACTGCCGCCTTTTTCTTTACTGTCTTGCTTTATGCACAAGCTACTCGCCCGTCAGGCTAAACGACTCCTCGGCACTGACCCTGACAAGCTCCCGGGTGTCCTGGCTGAACTGGCGCTGCTTGGCCGCACGGAAGGCGTCTCGCCTGAGTTGGGCCGCTTGTTGACAGGTCTGGGTGCATTCCTGACGCAGGTTGGTGAGGCCTACGAACAAAGTGACCGCGACCTGGACCTCAAAACCCGGAGCTTGCAGCTGAGTTCTGTGGAGTTGACCCACACCAATGACCGCATGCGCGCTGAGCTGGCCAGCCGTGAGCGTGCCATTGACTCCCTGCGCGTGACGGCGAATGGTCTCATCGAGACCCTGGATCACGACATCCCCGCCTTGGAAGAGGACAGTCTGGAGTCCCTGTCGCAGCTGATGTCCGTGCTGGTGAAGCACCGGGAAGAGAGCCAGAGAGATCTCTACGCAGCACTGGCAGACCTGGCCAACCAAAAATTTGCGCTGGATCAGCACGGTATTGTCAGCATCACCGATCTGGGCGGACGCATCACCTACGCGAATGACAAATTTTGCGAAATCAGTGGCTACGAGCGTTCGGAGTTGCTGGGTCGGAACCACCGCATCATCAATGCAGGTATTCACCCCAAATCTTTTTTCGCGGATTTGTGGGCTGTGATTTTGGCGGGTCAGGTGTGGCACGGTGAGATATGCAATGCTGCCAAAAATGGCACCCTCTACTGGGTGCAGGCTACCGTGGTGCCCTTGAGCAATGACAAGGGCATGATCACGCAATTTATTGCTATCCGAACGGACATCACTGCACGCAAATTCATGGACGCGGAGATCAAGGCCGCAGAGGCGCGATTGCTGCGAATTACCAACGCCGTGCCAGGGGTGGTGTACCAATGCGAGGTGCATCAGGGGCAAATCCGCTACACCTTTGCCAGTGATCGTCTCATGGAGATACGCGGTCTTGACCGTGACGCGCTCTTGGCCGATGGCGGTATTTCCGCTCGACAGATCGTCCTTGAGGACCGTGAGCGCTGCGTGCAGGGGGTGCTGAACGCGGCAGTCAACCGCGAGAGTTGGAGCGATGACTACCGCGTGGTGATGCCGGACGGCAGCTTGCGCTGGATTCGGGGCGAGATTCGGCCTGAACCCGACCTGTCCCCCAATGGGGCAACCGTATTCACAGGCATTTGGCAGGATGTCACCTATTTGAAAGACGCCAATTCCAGGTTGCGTGAAGTCACGGCCAATGTGCCGGTGGCGGTCTACCAACTGCACTTGGCCCGGGATGGACGGCAGTCCATTCCTTTTTGCAGTCCTGCGATCGGGCGAATTTGCGGCGTGACGCATGACGAGGCGATGGCCGATGCGAGTGCTATCCTGGATCGGGTTCATCCGCTTGACCAAGCTGCGCTGACGGGCGCTTTTCAGCATTCCATTGTGGCAGGTGATCTGGTGGCGATGGATTTTCGGCTGATACACAAGGAGACCGGTGAGCCGGTCTGGGTGCATTGCGAGTTACAACTCCAAATTGCCTTGGACGGTGGCGTGTTGTGGAACGGCTACCTCGCCGACATTTCTGAGTCCAAACGGGTTTCCGAGGAGTTGGAGCGTGCCAAGCTCAGCGCCGAATTGGCCAACCGTGCCAAGTCCGATTTTTTGGCCAATATGAGCCATGAGATCCGCACGCCCATGAATGGTGTGCTTGGCATGACCGAGCTGGCGCTGGAGACCGAGTTGAATGATGAGCAGCGCGAGTATCTCAGTATCGTCAAATCGTCGGCTGACTCCTTGCTCACCGTGATCAACGACATTCTTGATTTTTCGAAAATCGAGGCCGGCAAGCTGGTCGTTGAAAACATCCCATTCAACCTGGGCCGCACGGTCAGTGAAAGCCTGAAATCGCAGGCGCTGCGAGCCCACGGGAAGGGCTTGGAGCTGGTTTGCGATATCGGGCCCGAGGTGCCGACGGCCTTGTTAGGCGACCCAGGGAGACTTCGCCAGATCATCATCAACCTGGTCGGCAACGCCATCAAGTTCACAGAACATGGCGAGATCGTGCTGCGCGTGCGTGTCGATCCCGATGCCCAGGGTATCGACAAGATTCAGTTCACGGTCAGCGACACCGGCATTGGCATACCTGCAGCCAAACTGAGTTCAATATTCGAGGCGTTTTCCCAGGAAGACAGCTCGATCACCCGCCGCTATGGCGGCACGGGCCTGGGCCTGTCGATTTCTGCTCGCCTGGTGGAGGCGCTGGGAGGACAGATGTCCGTTGACAGCGAGTTGGGACGGGGTAGCGAGTTCCACTTCTCCATGCGCCTGGAACGCGACACCCAAACGGCCGAGGATTACTTTGACGTGATGCAGTTCTCCGGCTTGTGCGTGGTGGTGGTGGATGACAACGCGGTCAACCGGACGGTGCTGGTTCGCACGCTGGAGAGTTTTGGCGTTCAAGTCATTGAGTTCGAATCGGGTGTTCGTGCCCTCGCTTGGGTGTGCGATGCACAGCAGACTGGTTTGAGTTGCGATTTGATCCTGCTTGATGCGCACATGTCCGATCTTGATGGCTTCGAGCTTGCGACCCAGTTGCGCGCCCACCCGGGCTGCATGGAGACGCCCTTGATCATGCTGTCTTCAGCGGGTTTGAAGGGCGATGCCCAGCGGTCCCGGGAGGTGGGTTTCGATGCGTATCTGTCCAAACCCTTCACCCGCCAGGAGCTGATTCAGGTGATTTCCCGGGTGTTTCGGGGCAGTTCAACCCGACCCGCCGAGTTGGTCACCCGCCATGCGATCATGGACGAACAAGTGTCGCTGGACGTTTTGCTCGTGGAAGACAACGTGGTCCACCAGAAGTTGGCCGTCGCGCTGCTGAACCGCTGGGGCCACCGTGTAACGGTGGCCAACGATGGGCAGTTCGCCCTGGAGGCCTTGGCACAGCATCGATTTGATCTGGTCTTGATGGACATGATCATGCCTGTCATGGATGGCCTGGAGGCGACCCGGCTTTACCGGGCCTCAGAACAGGGTCCGCGCACCCCGATTATTGCCATGACGGCCAATGCCATGCCGGGAGACCGCGCCGACTGCCTGGCCGCTGGTATGGACTACCATATTTCCAAGCCTATTGAGACAGCAGAGTTGCAGCGCCTGCTGAAACAGCACATGCCCGGCTCTGCAGCAGGCCTCCTTTTTCCCGACACAATGAAGATGATCGAACCTGTGCCTCCCATTTCCCGCGAACTGCCGTTTGACTATGACGCTGCTTTGGCTGCGTCTGACCAAGAGGTGGTTGAAATCATTGCCGACGTCTTTATGAACCAATGGCCCATTGAACTGGACAAGTTGAACCAATCATTTGCTGCAGGCGACCTGAAGCCGGTGATGCATGTGGCCCACGCGCTCAAGGGAACTCTGGCCATGTTTGGTGCCCGTCCCGCTGTGGTGATTGCCAGCCGGGTTGAGGCCCAGTCAGGCCTGGGCAAGTCTGAAGGACTCGATGAGTTGGTCGCCGACATGGTGGTTGAGGTGGAGCAGTTGATTGCAGCCATGCGCCGCGCTGCGCCTTGAAATCATGATTTATTGCAGCAGAGGCTAAAATACCATGAAACACCAAGTCCTCATTGTTGACGACACTGAAGTCAATCTCATTTTGTTTGACGCGCTGGTCAGGAAACTGGGCAATTGTCAGTCGGTCACGTTTTCGAGTTCTGTCAAGGCATTGGAATGGGGACAGGCCAACGACCCTGATTTGATCATTGTGGACTACATGATGCCGGAGCTTGACGGTATCGCATTCATCCGCCTGTTGCGCGAGTCGCCTGGCAAAGATGGTATCCCCATCCTGATGATCACCGCCAATGACCAAAAACAGGTGCGTTACCGGGCGCTGGACGTCGGCGCCTCGGATTTTCTGACAAAGCCGGTGGATAAGATCGAGTTTTTGGCGCGGGTGACGAACATGCTGGCGCTGAGTGATGTACGTAAAAAGCTGGCAGACCGTGCAGCTTGGCTGGCCGAAGAAGTCCGCAAGGCCACGACCGAAATCAGGCAGCGCGAGCGCGAGACCCTCATTCGCCTGTCCAGGGCCGCTGAGTTCCGGGACCCTGAGACTGGCGCACACATTTTGCGGATGGCGCATTATTCGGAGCTGATTGCCAAGGGTATGGGCCTGTCGGTTGCCGATCAGGAACTGTTGTTGGAGGCGGCTCCCATGCATGACATTGGCAAAGTGGGCATCGCAGACAATATCCTGCTCAAGCCTGGACGGCTTGACCCTGGCGAGTTCGAGATCATGAAGCGTCATGCCATCTTGGGATATGAAATCCTCAAGGACAGCTCCTCCAGAGTGCTCCAGGCAGGGGCTGAGATCGCGCGGGCTCATCACGAAAAGTTTGACGGGTCAGGCTACCCCAATGGAATAAAAGGCAAGGATATTCCGATATTCAGCCGCATTGTTGCGGTGGCAGATGTGTTTGACGCGCTCGCCTCCGAACGTCCTTACAAGAAGGCCTGGTCGCTTGAACAGGCTGCTGATCACCTCAGGGCGAACTCCGGAAGCCATTTTGATCCCGAGTGTGTAGCCGTTTTCTTTGACCATTGGGAGGCCGTACTGGACATTCGGCAGCGTTTCAAGGACGATGATTGACTAAAGTTCTTGCTATTTTTTGTGTAGCAAGAAGTAATTTATTTACATCGGCTAGAGGTTGGTTTACCTCAAAACAAGCACCGGAACCGTGGCATGGGTCAGCACTTGCTGGGTTTCGCTGCCCAGCAACAGGCGCTTGATGCCCTTGCGGCCGTGTGACGCCATGACGATCAAATCACATTTGTGTTTTTTGGCGGCAGCGATGATGGCGTCCGAGACCAGATCCGATTTGACGGTGATTGCTTTGGTCTTGACGCCCTTGGCCGAGGCCGCTTTCTGGACGGCGTCGACGACAGCCTGACCGTCATCGGCCCACTGCTGCTCAACCCGGCTCACCTCTTCCACCTGCAAAGCCAGGCC
>CAZBKX010000450.1:0-2321 GCA_964492535.1 uncultured Rhodoferax sp.
GCCGCGCAGCTTGGTGACTTCGCGAATCGCCTCACTGATCTTGTTCGCCAGCCCATCGGGCCCGCCGCACGCGGTCTCGACCTGCAGCATCATGGCATCGTTGGCCATCTCGCCAGTCACCACCAGCCGGGCCCGCGCCACTTCGGGGAAGCGCTTGATGATCTCGGCCACCTGGCCTGGGTGCACAAACATGCCCCGAATCTTGGTCGTCTGGTCGGCCCGCCCCATCCAGCCTTTGATGCGCCCGTTGGTGCGTCCCGTCGGGCAAGGCCCGGCCAGCATGGCGGATAAATCGCCCGTGCCAAAACGGATCAGCGGATAGTCGGGATTCAAGGTGGTCACCACCACCTCGCCCACCTCACCTGGCGCAACCGGGTCACCCGTGCCGGGACGCACAATTTCCACGATCACGCCTTCATCAAGTACCAGGCCTTCGCGGGCCGGCGTCTCGTAGGCAATCAGGCCCAAATCAGCTGTGGCGTAACACTGGTAGCCGGTGATGCCGCGCTGGGCAAACCAGTCGCGCAACGACGGTGGAAAAGCTTCACCGCCAAACATGGCTTTGGTCAGGCTGGGCAAGGCCACCCCCATCTCCAGCGCTTTGTCCACAATGATCTTCAGGAAACTCGGCGTGCCGATGTAACCCGCAGGCAGCAATTGGGTGATGGCCTGCACCTGCTGCTCGGTCTGCCCGGTCCCGCCGGGAAAGACGGTACAACCCAGCGCATGCGCGCCAGACTCCATCATGGAGCCAGCTGGCACAAAGTGGTAACTGAAACAGTTGTGAATCAACTCGCCCGGTCTGAAACCTGCCGCAAAGATAGCTCGCGCCATGCGCCAGTAGTCCCGGGCCACGCCTTCAGGCTCATAAATGGGGCCGGGGCTGGCAAAAATACGTGGCATGGCGGCCCCAAAGCCCAGTGTGCTGAAGCCCCCAAATGCATCGCCCCCCGGTGTGGCCCGCGCCGCCTGCTGGCGCTCCAGCAGCTCATGCTTGCGCGTCACGGGCAAACTGGCCAGCGCTTGTCGGTCGGTCACCTCTGATGGATGGACGTCTTTCAATATCTCGCTGAACGCACCAGAGGATTGCCGGGCCTGTGCGACTTGCGCGGGCAAAGCGCCCAGCAGGGCAGCTTCGCGCTGGGCGGGGTCGCGCGTTTCCAGCGCATCAAAATACATAGTCATTGCCGTGTCCTTAAGCCAGCCAGCGTTTACGCCGTTTGTAACTCTTCACATCCTTGAAGCTCTTGCGCTCTCCCCCGCCCATGCCGAGGTAGAACTCCTTGACGTCTTCGTTGTTGGCCAGGTCACTGGCCACGCCGTCCATCACCACCCGACCAGACTCCATGATGTAGCCATAGTCGGCATATTTAAGGGCCATATTGGTGTTTTGCTCAGCCAGAAGGAAGGTGACTTTTTCCTTTTGATTGAGGTCTTTCACGATCTCAAACACTTCTTCAACGATCTGTGGCGCCAGCCCCATGGAAGGTTCGTCCAGCAATACCATGCTGGGATTGGCCATCAGGGCACGGCCAATAGCGCACATCTGTTGCTCGCCGCCGGAGGTGTAGGCGGCCTGACTGGTACGCCGGGTTTTGAGGCGCGGAAAGTAGGTGTAGACCTTGTCCAGATTGCGTGCGATCTCGGCCTTGTCCTTGCGGGTGTAGCCACCGGTCAGCAGGTTTTCCTCGATGGTCAGGTGAGCAAAACAATGGCGCCCTTCCATCACCTGGACCACGCCGCGCTGCACCAGGTCAGCCGGAGACAGATTCTCGATGCGCTCGCCGCGCAGCTCGATCGAGCCCTTGGTCACCTCACCGCGTTCGCCGCGCAAGAGGTTGGAGATGGCGCGCAGTGTCGTGGTTTTACCCGCGCCGTTGCCGCCGAGAATGGCCACAATTTTGCCCTCGGGCACATTCAGGGAGACCCCTTTGAGCACCAGGATGACATGGTTGTAAATGACCTCAATGCCATTGACGTTGAGTACGATTTTTTTCGAGTCCATAGTTCCTTGCCTTCACCAATCCACAGCGCTGCACGCAACGCTGTCGGCTGGGCTGTCATCCCGGCGCTGGCGCCGCGATGACAGAGTCAGATCAGGACTGGCAGTCCGCGGGCGTGCGGCGTGTCAGCTTCTTCTCGGCGGCGTATTTGTCGGCAGAGTTCTTGACCAGCGGCTTGATCACCTGCTGGTCGGCCTCAAGCCAATCCGAGCTCCAGACAAACTTGGCACCATCCCAGGTGTGCACACGCGCCCAGGCCGAACCCATGTGGTCTGCGCAGCTGGTGGATACCGGCCGCATCACGCCCTTGAAGCCCAG
>CAZBKX010000451.1:0-1636 GCA_964492535.1 uncultured Rhodoferax sp.
CCCATCGCTACATCGCGGACCGTTTTCTGCCGGACAAGGCCATCGATCTGATCGACGAGTGCGCCTCCAAACTGCGCATCGAGATCGACAGCATGCCGGCCGAAATCGACGAGATCCAACGCCGGATCACCCAGGCCGAGATCGAACGCCAGGCCCTCAAGAAGGAGATCGACCCGGCCTCCCGCGAACGGCTCACTCGACTGGAAGGTGAGCTCTCCGAGATGAACGCCGAGCTTGACCGCATGAAGGCGCACTGGCAGCGCGAGAAGGAGTTCATCCAGGAGATCCGCACCATCAAGGGAGAGCAGGAGCAGCTCAGCTCGGAAGCCCAGCTCGCTGAACGCGAAGGCAATCTGGCCCGTGTCGCCGAAATCCGCTACGGCCGGATGACCGCGCTGCAGAAAAAGCTCGAGGGGGCCAACCGCCGGCTCGCCGACCTTCAGAAGGCCAGCAAAATGCTGAAGGAGGAGGTCGACGACGAGGATGTGGCCGAGGTGGTGTCCCGCTGGACGGGCATCCCCGTAAGCAAGATGCTCGAGGGCGAGCGCGACAAGCTCGTGCGCATGGAAGAGCGCCTGCAGCAGCGGGTGATCGGCCAGGCGGAGGCCGTTTCCGCGGTGTCGGACGCCGTGCGCCGCGCCCGCTCAGGTCTCCAGGACCCCAACCGGCCCATCGGCTCCTTCATTTTCATGGGCCCCACCGGCGTCGGCAAGACCGAGCTCGCCAAGGCCCTGGCCGAATTCATCTTCGACAGCGACCAGGCCATGGTGCGGGTGGACATGTCGGAGTTCATGGAAAAACACTCCGTGTCGCGGCTGATCGGGGCCCCTCCGGGCTACGTGGGCTACGAGGAGGGCGGTTATCTCACGGAGGCGGTGCGGCGCCGGCCGTATTCGGTGGTGCTCTTTGACGAGATTGAAAAAGCCCATCCGGAGGTGTTCAACGTGCTCCTGCAGATCCTGGACGACGGCCGCATGACCGACGGCCACGGCCGCACGGTGGACTTCAAGAACACCATCATCATCATGACCTCCAACGTGGGCAGCCAGTGGATCCAGGAGCTGGGAACGCAGGACCGACCGGAGATGGAGCGCCGCGTCATGGACACGCTGCGGTCGACCTTCAAGCCCGAGTTTCTCAACCGCATCGACGAGATCATCATCTTCCACAACCTGACGCCGGAGCAGATCGGCGCCATCGTCGAGATCCAGCTCGAACGCCTGCGGAAGCGGCTGGAGGAACGCAAGATCGAGTTGCGGCTTTCGGAGGCCGCTAAAAAACTCCTGGCGCGCAAGGGTTTCGACCCCGTCTACGGCGCCCGGCCGCTTAAGCGCGCCATCCAGCAATCCATTGAAAACCCGCTGGCGCTGGAAATCCTCAAAGGACGGTTCCCGGAAGGCTCGACGGTTATGGCCGATGCCGAAGGCGATCGGATTATATTCCCAACGCAATAGCGGTGATGTGGAAGACCCGCCCGGCTGCTCCACGGCCCGGGCGGGTCTTCGCATGCGGGCGCTGATGCGCTCCTGCCGGCCGAGGCCAAACATCTTGTAATCACCAGCGCCAGCCGTTATGATGGCCCCCCAAGGAGCGAAGGGGTCCTTCTTGAATGAAAAGGTCAAGCGCCGACAGGCTG
>CAZBKX010000452.1:0-2954 GCA_964492535.1 uncultured Rhodoferax sp.
TGGCTGTGTCACTGGAAGACCTGGGTTTGAAGACCGGCAACAAGAAGGCCGCCATCCTCGCCAAAACGCTGGACGAGGCCACGGGCCAGTTGCTTGAGAACAACAAGTCGCCGTCCACCCGCACCGGCGAGCTGGACAACCGCGGCAGCCAGTTTTACCTGTCCATGTATTGGGCACAGGCATTGGCCCGCCAGACGGATGACCTGGAGTTGCAAGCGCACTTTGCACCGCTGGCCAAGACGCTGGGTACCAATGAGGCGCAGATCGTGGCCGAATTCAAGATCGTGCAGGGCAAGCCTGTGGATATTGGTGGCTATTACCTGGCCGATACGGCCAAGGTGGAGGCGGTGATGCGCCCCAGCGCTACGTTCAACGCCGCCCTGCAAGCGGCTGCCCTTTAAGCGGCTTGAGTGGCTGCCAGGCCCGTGGCGGCTCGGCAGTTGGCCGGCCCCCGCGGGCGGCTTCAACTTGGCGCGGTCGCCGGTGCCAGCCCGGGGTTGCGGCTGGGCGTGTTCCCGTAGAAACCAAAATCCATTTCCGGTTGGCGGCCGGTCATGAGCTCGGCCAAGGCCTTGCCGGAGCCTGCGCCATGGGTCCAGCCCAAGGTGCCGTGGCCGGCGTTGATCCACAGCTTGCCCACGGGCGTTTGGCCAATGTAGGGAATGTTGGTGGGGGTGGCCGGGCGCAGGCCGGCCCAGTAATTGGGCGTGCCGCCCTCTGCCTCGTTGCGGGTGTCGCACATGCCGGGAAACACCGTCTCAACGCGGTCCGACAACATCTGGCAGCGGGCTTTGGCCAGCGGCGTGTCCAGCGACAGGTCGTAGCCGCCTACCTCGATCGTGCCCGCCACGCGCAACTCGTCACCGAGCCGGCTGATGGCAATTTTCATCTGGTCGTCAATGCTGGAGACTTTGGGCGCTAACTCGGGCCGCTTGATCTTGAAGGTGGCGCTGTAGCCTTTGCCGGGGTAAATCGGCAAATCCACACCCACGGTGCGCAAGAGCGGAGCTGTAAAAGAGCCGCAGGCCACCACATAGTGGTCGGCTTTGAGCGTTTTTAAGCCAATTTGGCTTGCAGCCGGCGTGTTGTTTGCCTTGATGGCCATTGATTCAATAGCGCCACCTCGTTTGTTCAGGCGTACCACATCGTGGTTGTACAAAAACTCGGCACCCCGGGCCTTGCAGCGCTGGGCCAGGGCTTGTGTGAACACACGGGCGTCGCCGCTTTCGTCAGTGGCGGTGTAGGTGCCACCCACAATGCGGTCTGCAAAGGTCTTGAACGCGGGCTCAAGGCGCAGCAGCTCGTCGCGGGTGACGATGCGGCGGGACACGCCGTATTTGCGCATCAGGGCAGCCGCGTCGCCTGCGGTGTCAAACGACTTTTGGTCGGTGTAATAGTGGGCAATGCCGTGCTCCATGCGGTGGTACTCAATGCCGGTGGCGCGCACCACGTCTTTCAGGGCGGTGTGGCTGTAGGCGCCCAGGGCGACGAGTTGCTGTACGTTGCGCTCAAAAGCCGTGTCGTTGCACTGGCTCAAAAACTGCAGGCCCCAGCGCCATTGCTGCCAGTCGAGTTGGGGGCGAAACAGTAGCGGGGCTTGCTTGCTGAACATCCACTTCAGGGCCTTGAGCGGGGCATCCCGGTTAGCCCAGGGCTCGCAGTAGCTGACCGAGATTTGCGCTGCGTTGGCAAAGCTGGTTTCCAGCGCGGAATCAAACTGGCGTTCCACCACAGTCACTTCGTGACCTTGTTCCAGAAGATGCCAGGCGGTGCTGACGCCAATGATGCCTGCGCCGAGAATAATGATTTTCATGGGCGCAGTGTGTCCCAACAGGGCGCTGGCGAACAGTAAAATTAACTACTTACCTAAAACATTAAGTTAACTTATTGAAGAGGCCCGCATGAACACGTTTGACTCCAATGCCCTGGAATGTCTGGCCGCCATTGTGGAGGAGGGAGGCTTTGAGCGAGCGGCCGTGCGCCTGTCCATCACCCAGTCGGCGGTATCGCAGCGCCTGCGCTCGCTGGAGGTACAAGTGGGCACGGTGTTGATTGTGCGCAGCCGCCCGCTCAAGCCCACGTCGGCCGGGCGCTTGTTGCTCAAGCATGCCCTGCAAACAAGGCTGCTGCGGGCGGACCTGGAGCGAGACCTGAAAGACCTGGCGCCCGGCGAGTCCACCCCGGGGCGGGACCAGGAACGCATTTCGATTGCCATCAACGCCGACAGCATCGCCACCTGGGCCTTGCTGGCCCTGAGTGGCCTGGCCCGCCAGGGCCTGGGCCTGGAGATCATCACGGACGACCAGGATTGCACCATCGAGTGGTTGCGCGAGGGGCAGGTTCTGGGCTGCGTGACCACCCTCAAGCAGGCCTTGCGCAGCTGCAAGCAAGTGCCGCTGGGCGCCATGCGCTATCTGGCGGTGGCCGACCCGTTGTACGCTGCCCAGCATTGTCCCAACGGCCTGACGCCCCACAACTTCCGGAACATGCCCTTCATCGCCTTCAACCGCAAGGACGACCTGCAGTTGGAGTTTGTGGGGCGAGCGTTTGGCTTGCCCCATGTGGCCCTGAGCCAGATGTATGTGCCCAGCTCGCAGGGCCAAGTGAGCGCGGTGCTGGCAGGCTGGGGTGTGAGTGTGTTGCCTGAGCTGCAGGTGCGCGAGCACCTGCAAAGCGGTCGGCTGGTGGATGTGGCGCCGGGCCATGTGTTGCCGGTGGAGCTGTATTGGCACTGCTGGAATCTCGACTCAGCCGTGTTGGACGCCCTGACCGACGCCTTGACCCGCGCTGCTGCAACGTCCCTGATCTAAGGTGAACTACTGAGTATAAAAATAGCCGAGCCATCCAGATTTCGACGTGATTGAATAAAATAAGAGCATGAAATCCAGCACCGTCGTCAAGCCCTCATTCAAGCAGCAAATGCTCAAAGCGCGTGAAGAGGCGATAGTCCAGAC
>CAZBKX010000453.1:0-3166 GCA_964492535.1 uncultured Rhodoferax sp.
CATCTGATGACAATTGAAGGTGCTAGCATTGTCAATTTGGAGACTCCCATGCTCACCCTCTACGTTGGCAACAAAAATTATTCATCCTGGTCCATGCGGCCCTGGGTCTTGCTCACGCAGGCGGGCATTGATTTCAAGGAAGTCATGGTGCGGTTTGACTCGTTTGAGCCCGATTCCTCCTTTAAATCGGCCGTCAACGCCCTGACGCCCACAGGCAAGGTGCCTGTGTTGATGGACGGGGACCTGGCGGTGTGGGACACACTGGCCATTGCGGAATATGTGGCTGAGCAGTTTCCCGACAAGGACCTGTGGCCTCGCGACCAGGCTGCCCGGGCCCGGGCCCGCAGCGTGTGCGCCGAGATGCACGCGGGTTTTACCGGCCTGCGGGGCAACTGCCCGATGAACATCGAGGCCTCACTGAGAGACACAGGCGCCCTGATCTGGCGCGACAAACCCGCTGTGCGCGCAGATGTGGCGCGCCTGGTGGCCATGTGGCAGGGTTTACTGGGCACACATGGTGGGCCGATGTTGTTTGGCGAATTCTCGGTGGCGGACGCCTACTTTGCCCCCGTGTGCATGCGCCTCAAGACCTACGGTCTGCCCGTGGCGGCGGATGTGGGGGACTATGTGGAGCGGGTGTGCGAATTGCCTGGCGTCCAGGCCTGGGTACAAGGCGCGCTGGCGGAGAAGGACTTTCTGGAGTTTGAGGAACCTTATCGGCTCGCAGCCGATTGAGTTTTTGAAACGTAAACTGCGCCCATGAAAACTTATCTGGTGGGTGGCGCCGTTCGGGACGCCTTATTGGGCTTGCCGGTGAAGGACCGGGACTGGGTGGTGGTTGGCAGCACGCCCCAGGCCTTGATGGCGCAGGGCTACTTGCCGGTGGGCAAAGACTTTCCGGTCTTTTTGCACCCCCGCACCCGGGAAGAATATGCACTGGCACGCACTGAACGCAAGACGGCGCCCGGCTACCACGGTTTTGCGGTGCACGCCGCCCCTGATGTCACGCTGAAAGAAGACCTGGCCCGACGTGACCTGACCATCAATTCAATAGCACTCGACACAGATAAAACGCCGGCTGATGGCCAATTTGGCCATAAATTACTGAGTTCTCCCGAATTATGGTCCTCCTCAGGTGCGTTGGTGGACCCCTTTGGTGGCCAGGCCGACCTGACGGCCAAGGTATTTCGCCACGTGACCACCGCCTTTCGGGAGGACCCGGTGCGCATCCTGCGCGTGGCGCGGCTTGCAGCCCGCTTCGCCGACTTCACGGTGGCGCCCGAAACCCTGCAACTCATGCAGGAGATGGTGAGCCAGGGCGAAGCCGACCATCTGGTGGCCGAGCGCGTGTGGCAGGAGCTGGCCAAAGGGCTGATGGAAGCCACGCCCTCGCGCATGTTTGACGTGCTGCGCGACTGCGGCGCGCTGGCGCGACTGCTGCCCGAGGTGAATGCCCTGTGGGGCGTGCCCCAGCGCGCCGAGTATCACCCCGAGATCGACACCGGCGTGCATCTGATGATGGTGCTGGACATGAGCGCAGGCCTGAACGCCAGCCTCTCTGTGCGGGTGGCCTGCCTGTTTCATGACCTGGGCAAGGGCACCACGCCCGCGCACTTGCTGCCGCGCCATCTGGGCCACGAGGAACGCAGTGCGCGCTTGCTGAAAAAAATCTGCGAACGCCTGCGCGTGCCCACGGACTGCCGGGAACTGGCCGATGTGGTGGCACGCGAGCACGGCAATATCCACCGCAGCGGTAACTTGAGCCCAGCCGCCACGGTGCGGCTGCTGGAGCGCTGTGACGCCTTTCGCAAGCCGCAACGCTTTGAAGACACCTTGCTGGCCTGCGAATGCGATGCACGTGGGCGGCTGGGTTTGTCGGAGTTCCCTTATCCGCAACGCGCGCGACTCGTGGCCGCCCTGGCGGCAGCGCAAGCGATTGCTACGAATTTGATCGCTGAAAAAGCAATGAATACAGGGGTCAGCGGCAAAAATATAGGTGAACTGATTCATATGGCGCGGGTGCAAGCAGTGCAAAAAAAATTGACCTGGATCGATCCATTGGTACACTGATTTCATTTGTCGATCCGGACCAGTCTGGCGATCACTTCTGACCCACCCTATCCAATAACGTGTCCCAAGAATTGACACCAGCTTTTGAAACTCCTGCTCTGCCTGGCAGGGATGAGATCGCCCAAACCATGGCTGAAAATGCCTGGCGGCTGGCGCTGGAGAACAGCGGCGACTGCGCCTGGGACTGGAACGTAGCGACTGGCGAACAAACTCACTCCCGGCGCTGGACAGAGATGCTGGGCTACGACGATGAAGACATCGGCCTGGGTTACCACGAATTTGAATGCCGGATTCACCCCGATGACCGGCCTGCCGTGCAGGCTGCCGCCCGAGCGTACCTTGAAGGCCGCACACCGGGCTACACCGCAGAACTGCGCATGCGTTGCAAGGACGGCACCTGGAAATGGATCGCCACCCGGGGTCTGATCGTCAACCGGGACGCATCCGGGCGAGCCTTGCGCATGATCGGCACCCACTCCGACATCACCGGACGCAAGCAAACCGAAGCCGGGTTGCAGGATCTGAACGTTCAGTTGCCCGAGACTGCCCAGCTGCTTCAAACCACACTGGCGAGCATCAGTCAGGGTATTTTCATGATCAATGCCGAGGGCCGGGTGATCACCTACAACCCGCGCGTATGCGAGTTGCTGGACCTGCCCGAGAGCCTGATGGCGACTCAGCCCACATTGGCGGAAATCACGCTCCACCAACTCGCACGAGGAGACTTCGGACCCGACGCATCAGGGGTGGATTCTGAGTTGCGCAGCTTTGTCCTGGACGTGGTCAGCGGGCTGGGGCCCGCCCTGCCCCTCCAGTATTTGCGCCGGACTTTGGCCGGACGAACCTTGGAAGTCAGAACCCAGCCTCTGGCTGCCGGCGGCATGGTGCGAACATTCGCAGATGTCACGGACTACGTGCAAGCCCAGGCCGAGTTGCGGGAGAGCGAGGGCCGCTGGAAACTGGCGCTGGAGAACTCCGGCGACGGGGTGTGGGACTGGCACATACAGACCGGGGATGAGTTTTTCTCCAAGCGCCTGCTTGAAATGTACGGGTTTGAAGAACACGAGATTCTGTCGCGCGCGGACCAGCTGGACCA
>CAZBKX010000454.1:0-2981 GCA_964492535.1 uncultured Rhodoferax sp.
AAATAACCCCGACACTTCTAAAAACTCACCAAAAAATGCCAGCTGACCCAAGGCGCTGGCACTGGCGTTCTCGTCCCAGCGGACTTGGAACACCCCACCCGGCGTAGCAACGCGCAGGTCGCCGCTTTGTTGCGGCTGCACCGCCATGGCTGCTTGGACGGCTTTTACGAGGGCCGCTTGTGCAAAATTTTCTTCACCCATTGGGTGATCCTCCAAAATGCTCTGTAGCCCGCATCAGGCCTCAGTTTTTGGGGATTTTAAGAGGGGCAACTGAGGAAAATAGGTTCAATGAAGAAGTGGCCATAGCCTGAAGGCGCCAGAATGATCTTGGCCAGCCAGCGCTCCAGGGTCGTGTTTTTGTGGCCGAGTTCATGGCCCAGGTTGATGCAAAAGCCACCGACCGAGCCGGTGATCAGTACCATGGCCAGCATGCCATGCCATGCCATGCCAGGGCAGGCTGTAGTGCGCCACAAACCAGGCACTGAAGATGAACGCACGCCACAGAATGGGCACCAGCAGGTAGGTGATCCAGCGGTAGTAGGGGTCGGCATCGAGCTTGGGCACCGCGCTTTCGGGCGGGTTGCTCAGGTCTTCACCCAGCAGCCAGTCAAGCATCGGGGCAACCACATAGAAGAAGGCCACCGGAATCCACAGGCTGCGCGGGTCGCCGCTGGCCATCACCCACGCCGGGCCAAAGCCCACGGTGCAGGGCACCAGCAAGGACAGCAGCCACGCGTAGCGTTTGCGGTCCCGGTAGGGGGCGGCTGGCTTGAGCGGGGAGAGCGATTGGGGCATGGCGCGCGCCCGGCCGGTGAATGGCCGGCGAGACGAACTTATTGTGGGGGAAAACCTGATGTAAGAACACCCCCCGCAAACCCGGTTGATCGGGCTTCGGCGTTTGGCTCAGTTAAAGCGGTAGGCCGCAGCGTGTTGACGGCGGTCCTGGGCTTCTATCTCGGCATCAAATGCGGCGCGGCTGGCCAGGGCCTCATCGGTGAAGGGAATCAACGGCTTGTCCAGAGGGCGCAGCTTGTGCCGACGCAGCCCGCGCAACTGCTGTGACCGTTCCATGGTCTGCAGTACCCGTTCTGGTTCCATCATCAAGCTGAAGGGATTGAGGGCAATAGCGGTATGTGACATCTGAATTCTCCGGTGAAAGGGGCACCAAGTGGTTCTTTGGCGCCTGGGGGAACTTTATCGCGTCGCCCAGGGAACTGAAGTCAGGAGATTGCTGCAGCGTCTGTAGGTGTTTGCCTCACAAGGCAAACACCATGCTGGCGATTAAAGCAGCCGCACCCGCACGCTCTTGCCCTTGACCTTGCCGGCGTTGAGCTTGTGCATGGCCTCTTGCGCAATGTCTCGCTTCACCGCCACAAAGGTGGTGAATTCGGTCACGTTGATCTTGCCGATTTGCTCACGCGAGTAGCCGGCGTCCGCCGTGAGTGCGCCCAGCACGTCGCCAGGGCGAATCTTTTCCTTGCGGCCACCCAGAATTTGCAGTGTGACCATCGGTGGCAGCAGCGGGCCGCTGCCGGTGGGCAGCAACTCATCGACCTTGTGCCAGACCGATTCGCGCTGTTGGTACTGCTCGATCTTGCCGACAAAACCCATCTCGTTCATGGAGGCCAGGCTCAATGCCAGGCCCGACTCGCCGGCCCGGCCGGTGCGGCCAATGCGGTGCACATGCACTTCGGCGTCCGGCGTGATGTCCACATTGATCACCGCCTCCAGCTGGGTGATGTCGAGCCCACGTGAGGCCACGTCGGTGGCCACCAGCACCGAGCAGCTGCGGTTGGCAAATTGGGCCAGCACCTGGTCGCGCTCACGCTGCTCCAGCTCACCGTACAGCGCCAGGGCGTTGAACCCCTGCTCCTGCAGGTAAGTCACCAGGTCTTTGCATTGCTGCTTGGTGTTGCAAAACGCCAGCGTGCTGATGGGGCGAAAGTGGTTGAGTACCTGCGCCACGGTGGCTAGCCGGGTGTGGCGGGTCACCTCATAAAAGCGTTCCTCGATCAGGCCTTGCGCTACCGTCGCTTCCACCTTGATTTGCACTGGCTCGCGCATGAACTGTTTGGCCAATTTCTCGATGCCCTCAGGGTACGTGGCTGAGAACAGCAGGGTCTGGCGCTCTTTGGGGCATTGCTTGGTGACGGTGGCAATGTCGTCAAAAAAGCCCATGTCCAGCATGCGGTCGGCCTCGTCGAGCACGAGGGTGTTGAGGGCCTCCAGGTTGAGGTACTCGCGCTCCAGATGGTCCATGATGCGCCCGGGCGTGCCCACCACAATGTGCGCGCCTTGCTCAAGGGACGCGCGCTGGCCGCGCAAGGCCACGCCGCCACACAGGGTGACGACCTTGACGTTGTCGGTGGCGCGCGCCAGGCGGCGAATCTCCACCGTCACCTGGTCCGCCAGTTCGCGCGTGGGGCACAGCACCAAAGCTTGGACTGCAAAACGGCGTGGGTTCAGGCGGTCCAGCAAGGCCAGGGCGAAGGCGGCGGTCTTGCCGCTGCCGGTCTGGGCCTGGGCGATCAGGTCTTTGCCCGAGAGGGCAATGGGCAGGCCCTTGGCCTGGATGGGCGTCATCTCCAGGTAACCCAGCTGCGCCAGGTTGGCCAGGGTGGCCGGGCTCAGGGGCAGCGACTCAAAGCGCTGGCCTGGCGCCGTGGTGGTGGGTGATGGGGTGGAAGAAGGGGCGGCAGTGGCAGCCGGGGCTGCGGGGGATTCATTGATACTCATGCCCCGATTATCCCGGAGCCCCTCGTGTTGAGTCAGCCTGCTTTATATAAATAGCGCTCCAGGCAATCAACACGCCGGTTGGAGGCCTAAAAGGCTTGAATTACCTCAAAAAGCCCCGTTTTTGGCTTACTGGGTGACTTCCAGCACCACCACATGGTTCTCTTTGGCCGCCCAGGTGCGCCCGACGATGCGCTCCACGTCCTCTCCATGAAACTCGGCTGCAATGGCCCGGTTTTCCAGCTTGG
>CAZBKX010000455.1:0-9575 GCA_964492535.1 uncultured Rhodoferax sp.
CATCGGTGTACAGCGGCGTGCCCAGCGCGGGGATGTCTTCGCCAAACACGGTTTTTCCGTGCTTTTGGATCGCATCCACCAGCGGTTGATTGCCGGCCAAGGGTTTCATGGCGTTGGCCAGCAGCATGCGCTTGACTTCGATCGTCACACCCGGCTGCTCGGCGGCCGTGCGGGCAATGATCTCGCGCAGCGTGGCTTCCACCACGGCCGGGTTTTCTTCCGGAATCATGCGCCGGTCCAGCTTGAAGGTGACACGTCCGGGGATCACATTGGTGTTGGTGCCGCCCTCAATCATGCCGACGTTCAGGTAGGGGTGTGTGATGCCTTGCACGGTGGACGTGATCTGCTTGTAGAGCGTGTTTTGCGCGTACAAGGCGTTCAGGATCCTGACTGCGGCCTGCAGGGCGTCCACGCCGGAGTCGGGGATGGCAGCATGCGCCATCTTGCCATGCACAGTCACTTCCATTTGCAGGCAGCCGTTGTGCGCGGTGATCACCTGGTAGCTAAAACCCGCGGCAATCATCAGGTCGGGGTGGATGATTTTTTTCTGCAGCAACCAGCCTGGCCCGACCTCGCCGCCAAATTCTTCGTCGTAGGTGAAGAGCAACTGCACGCTTCCCTCTGTGGGCTTGGCCACGGCTTCCAGCGCGCGTACCGCAAAGGCGTAGGTGGAGAAGTCGCACTTGCTCACTGCGGCGGCGCGGCCGTAAATTTTGCCGTCTTCAATCTCGCCGCCATAGGGGTTCTTGGTCCAGCCTTCGCCAGGTGGCACGACATCGCCATGGGCGTTGAGCAGCACGGTTTTGCCGGGGCCATAGCTGCGGGTGACCAGCAAATTGGTGATGCTTTGCAGGCCGGCGGCGTGCACTTCGGCTTCGGGAACGGCATATTTCTCAGCGCTCAAGCCCATTTGCTCCAACAACTCTGCTGCGCGTTCTGCGTGGGGCGTGTTGTTGCCGGGTGGGGTGTCGGTGGGGACGCGGATCAGTTCTTGAAGGAAGGCGACCTGCTCGTCAAAGTGGGCGTCGATCCAGGCGTCGAGTTGCTCGTAAGGTGTCATGGGGTTGGGCTTTCAGGACAGTTGGTCAAAGTCGGTGGTCAATTGGTCCACCAGGTTGATGAAGGCCTCAACGGCCAGTTGCATGTCGTCGCTGGTGGTGCTCTCCAGCGGGTTGTGGCTGATGCCCGAGTTCTGGCCACGCACAAACAGCATGGCCTGCGGCATCACCTCGTGTAATTTCATCGCGTCGTGACCGGCGCCGCTGGGCATCCGGTGCAGGGGTACACCCAAGGAACTCACCGCTTGCTCCCACCGCTGTTGCCAGGGCAGTGCACTCGGTGCGGCAGCCGCGCGCATGGTTTCCTCCAGCGTGCAGTGCACCCGGCGACGCTCACAAATGTCGGTGACCGTTTGCAGCACATCACGCACCAGCGCGTCGCGTTGGGCATCGGTGGGCGCGCGCAGGTCCAGCGAGAACTGGCAGCGGCCCGGCACCACGTTGATGGAGCCATTGGGCACAGTCAGCAGGCCCACGGTGCCCACCGAGTCGCCATCCTGTGCGGCCCGCTTTTCAACGGCCAGCATCAGCTCGGCTACGGCACAGGCCGCATCCGAGCGCCGGTCCATGGGGGTGGTGCCTGCATGGCAGGCAGTGCCGGTTATGTCACCCAGCATGCGCACGCTGCCGTTGATGGAGGTCACCACGCCAAGTGGCAAATTCAGATCATTCAACACCGGCCCTTGTTCAATGTGCACCTCCACAAATCCCAGGTACTGGTCGGGGTAGCGCAACAGGCCGGGGATGTCGTTGATGTTCAGGCCGGCATGAGCCATCGCCTCGCGCATGGTGACGCCATCGGCGTCTTTCTGGTCCAGCCAGGCGGCGTTGAATTGGCCGATGAGCGCACCCGAGCCCAAAAAGGTGGCTTTATAGCGCTGGCCTTCTTCTTCGGCAAAGCCGATCACCTCCAGGTGAAAAGGCAGGCGCTTGTTCTTTGTTTTAAGTTCCCGAACACAGGCCATGGGGACAAAAATACCCAGGCGCCCGTCGTATTTGCCACCATTGCGCACGGTATCAAAGTGCGAGCCAGTCATCAGCGTTCGCGCCTCAACGTTGCTGGAGAGGTAGCGTCCCACCACGTTGCCTACCGCGTCAATCCGGACCTCGTCAAAGCCGACGTCCAGCATCTGTGTCTTCAGGTGCTCAGCGCAGGCACGGTGCGCATCCGTCAGGTACGTGACGGTGAGTTGGCCTTTTTCCTTGTAGCCCGGGTCGCTGAATTGCGCCAGGTCTTCGTGCCAATCCCACACCTCATTGCCCAGAGTGGGTGTGGCGCCAAACTTGTCATTCAGGCGAATTTCGGCAATGCGGTGGATGTTGCGCAGGCACTCGAGGCGTTCAAAGTCCGGGTGACCCTGCAGGCGCCGCTCAAAAGTCGCGATGATCTGCTGACGGCTCAAACCGGTGCCCCGCGCACCGCGCACGGCCAGAATGAAGGGGAAGCCGAACTTGGCGTTGTAGTCGGTGTTGAGTTGCTGCAGGTGCGCAAATTCTTCCGCGCTGCACTGCGTCAAGCCGGCCTTGCTTTGCTCGTTCGTGGACTCGGCGGTGAGCGACTGACTCACCATGGCCTTGCCGGCCAATTCGGGGTGGGCGCGAATCAGGGCCAGTTGGGGGGCAATGCCTGCCTGCGCCACGATGTGGGCCATAGCATGCTTGAGTTGCGCCAGCGACAGATATGGCCGCTGCGTCAGTGCTTGCTCTGCAATCCAGGGGGAGTGCTCGTACAGGCCGTCCAGCAGTTGCAGGGCCTCGGGGGTGGGGGCGGCGTTGAGTTGGTCAAGGGTCATCATGGTTAGGCTCACTCAGAAAAAGGGTGGGTTGCTTTCCAGTGGCGGGCAATGTCCAGGCGGCGGCACACCCATACCCGGTCATGCTGCTGGATGTGGTCGAGAAAACGCTGCAGCGCGGTGATGCGCCCGGGGCGTCCCAGCAGGCGGCAGTGCATGCCGATGCTCATCATCTTGGGCGCCTCGTCGCCCTCGGCATAGAGTACGTCAAAGGTGTCCTTGAGGTACTGAAAGAACGGATCGGCGTGAGAGTAGCCTTGGGGCAAGGCAAAGCGCATGTCATTGCAGTCCAGCGTGTAGGGCACGATGAGCTGGGGCGCTACCTCACCATTGGTCTTTTGCACCTTCATCCAGAACGGCAGGTCGTCTCCGTAGTAGTCGCTGTCGTATTCAAAGCCGCCGAAGTCCGCCACCAAACGGCGCGTGTTGGGGCTGTCGCGTCCGGTGTACCAGCCCAAAGCGCGCTCCCCGGTCATGCGGGTGATGATCTCCATGCCCAGGCGCATGTGCTCGCGCTCGGTGGCCTCGTCGATGTGTTGGTAGTGAATCCAGCGCCAGCCGTGGCAGGCAATCTCGTGCCCCAGTGCTTTGAAGGCCTGCACCAGCGCCGGGTGACGCTCCAAGGCCATGCCTACGCCAAATACCGTGAGCGGCAGCTGGCGCTTTTCAAATTCCCGCAAGATGCGCCACACCCCGGCGCGCGAGCCATATTCGTAGATGCCTTCCATGCTGATGTGCCGCTCGGGAAAACTGGGCGGGTTGAACATCTCGCTCAAAAACTGCTCAGACCCCGCGTCGCCGTGCAGCACGCTGTTTTCGCCCCCTTCTTCATAGTTCAATACAAACTGCACCGCCACCCGGGCCTGATTCGGCCATTGGGCGTGGGGTGGTTTTTGGCTGTAGCCGGTGAGGTCACGCGGGTAGTTTTGGGTGCTGTCGTAGTGCTGCATGGTTCAGGTGGTGGGGGTGTCAGGACAGGGCCATCGAGATGTCGTTGGTGGGGAGCTTGCGGTCAAAAGTCAGGTTGGCTTCCACATGCTGCAGGTGCTCGTCCATCAGGGTAAGCGCCAGCGCTTCGTCTTTGGCGGCCAGGGCCTGCACGATGGCCGCGTGTTCTTCGTTGGAGTGCTCGGCCGCTGTGGCGGACTGGTACATCAGCGTGATCAGCGAGCAGCGTGAGATCAGGTCACCCAACATTTGGGCCAACACATCGTTGCCCATGAGTTCGGCCATGCGCACGTGGAAGTCACCCAGCAGCTCGGTACGCCCCGAGACATCCTCACGCTGCACTGCCGACTTTTCCATGGCCACATGCTGCTTGAGTGACTTGATCATGGCCGGCGTCACGCCCTTGATGAAGGCCCGCGTCATCTCGGCCTCCAGCATGCGCCGCACGGCAAACACCTGCTTGGCCTCATTGACTGATGGCGTGGCCACAAACGCACCGCGTGCGGGCTCCATACGGATGAGCCGGTTTTGGGACAACTGGAACAACGCCTGGCGCACCAATGTGCGCGACACGCCGAAATGATCGGCCACCTTTTGCTCGGCCAGCTTGGTGCCGGGGTGCAGACGGTGCTCCACGATGGCCTTGGTAAGGGCGTCCACAATGAAGCCGGTGGTGGAGCTTGAATTGGCGACAGGGGGTTGAATTTCCATCACGGCATGATAGCCCCAAATCCAAAAAGTGTATACACTTTCGGTCCTCCGGCGATAATTTTTGAGTGCCGGCTCGTATTTTTGAAAGACACCCCATGGGCTTGAGTACGCACGTTTTGGACACCATGCACGGCACGCCCGCCGCTGGTATGGAGGTGGCGCTGTACACCACGCAGGGCGATAGCGCCAAGCTGGTCAAGCAGTTTGTGCTGAACCAGGATGGTCGAAACCCTGACGGCCTGCTATACGACAACGCCAGCCTGGTGTGCGGCACTTACCGGCTGGTGTTTGATGTGGCGGGGTATTTCAAGGCTCGCGGCGTGGAATTGCCTGAGCCAAATTTCTTGAACAAGGTCAGTCTTGACTTCGGCATTGCCCATGCCGACCAGCATTACCACGTGCCGCTGCTGGTCAGTCCGTGGAGCTACTCGACGTATCGGGGGTCGTGAGACATCCAACATCCGACGATCAGTTGGGGACAGAGCTGGCCCACTGCGTGTGGCTGCGGTCTGTCCCACAAGGTTTTACATTTGCCCCTCAGTCAGCGTATCGAGCTGGAAGAGCCCGCTCTTGTGCCACAGCCAGGTGTCGGTGTAGGTGACCCGTCCCATGCGCACGGGGGCGGGATAGGGGGCGGCGAGTCGCACGGTTTTCTCGATCTCGGCCATCACTTCGGGCGCGTGTTTGGGCGCTCGCATCCAGCTGGTGGATGAGACACGGCCTCGCCCATCCACCTCTACTTGCAGGACGCCAATGGCGTAGAGCAGGGGCGGCATCTTGCCTTTGTAAATACGATCTTTGTTTTTGCCATACAAATGCCCCGCAGCATCTCGCCGGTAGTCTTTGGGATTGGCGGCTTGTGAGACGTTGGCCAATGGCTCCAGCTTGGCGGGCGGGCGCGGCGGCGGTGCAGGGGGTGTTGGCGGTGGCGGCGGCATCGGTGTGGGCGGTGGTGAAGGGGGTGGCGAGCTGCAGCCGGCCAAGAGGGCGGCAACGCTGCTGGCGGTGACAGCCAGCAAGGTCCGGCGGCGCTGAATATTTTGGGTCACAGAACGTCTCCTCAATAGACCAGTTTTTTAGTGTTTTGATATTTCGCAAGCTTGAATGCAATGCAGGGGCATACTTTGCCCGAAATCCAGCGCGGTTTCATTTTTTATATCGCTCAAGAAAGTAATGGTTTGTGACGTTGAACGCCCAATTTTTTGCTCGCCTGGCCACTGAGCCTGCCGTGCTGGTGAGTGTGCAAGCGTCCCGTGGCTCGGTGCCGCGTGAGGCCGGCACCTGGATGGCCGTTTTTGCCACCGGCTTTGTGGGCACCATAGGCGGCGGTCACCTTGAGTTTCAGGCTATCGCCCACGCCCGCCACACATTGAACGGTGGCCCCTGTATCTCCCCAGTACGCTACGCCCTCGGCCCCAGCTTGGGACAGTGCTGTGGAGGCGAGGTGCATCTGCAGTTTGAGCGAGTGAATGCGGCCGATCTTGGCGCTCTGAAAGCTCGTCTGCAGCCTGTGAGAGCACCAGTGGCGCTGTTTGGTGGCGGTCATGTGGGTCACGCGCTCATTGACGTGCTGGGCAACTTACCTTTGCGCATCACCTGGGTGGACAGCCGTGACGAGATTTTTCCGAACTTTTTGCCTGAGCATGTGGTGTGCGAGCACTCCGACCCGGTGCAGGCGGCCGTGCGCGCCCTGGACCCGGGTAGCCGTGTGTTGACCATGAGTTTCAGCCACGCCGAAGACCTGGAGGTGGTGGCGAGCTGCCTGATGCGCCAGCGTCTGCAGGCAGACTTGCCATTTATCGGCCTGATTGGCAGCCGCACCAAGTGGGCGACTTTCAGGCACCGACTGGAGGCGCGGGGGTTCACGCCGCGAGAACTCGCCCATGTCACCTGCCCGATCGGCATCCCCGGCATTCGGGGTAAGGCGCCCGAGGTGATTGCCGTGGCAGTTGCGGCACAAATATTGCAGAGCTTGTCTGCCGATACTCAGGGTTAATACGGGGGTGCACGTTTGAAGTGCCTGCCACAACGGTACAAAAACTGTATACACTTTGCATCGTAGTCGCAGCGGAGCGGGGTTTCCTGGAGCCAGAGAGACCTGTGTTCGCGACCCATTTTCTGCTTACAGCGCCCGCAGTGGTGAGCAGTCTTCAAACTATTGGGACTTATGGAAAGCTACTACCTCGACTGGGCCAACCTGCTGTTGCGCTGGGTTCACGTCATCACCGCCATCGCCTGGATTGGCTCCTCGTTTTACTTTGTGTTTCTGGACAGCAGCCTCACGCCACCGGTCGATGACGACCTTAAAAAGCAGGGTGTGAGCGGCGAGCTGTGGGCCGTGCACGGTGGCGGGTTTTATCACCCGGTCAAGTTTGCTGTGTCGCCGCCCAAGCTGCCCAGCCATTTGCACTGGTTTTACTGGGAGAGTTACAGCACCTGGCTGTCCGGCTTTGCCTTGTTCACGGTGTCTTACCTGTGGAGTGCCAGCACCTACCTCATTGACAAATCGCTCATGGACTGGGCCCCTGCCACGGCCATTGTGGTTGCCCTGTCGTTTTTGGTGGTGTTCTGGCTGCTCTACGACATGATTTGCCGGGTGTTTGGACAGCGAAAAAACGGTGACGCCATCGTCGGCGCCCTGGTGTTTGGCCTGGTGTGCATTGCGGCGTGGCTGGCCTGCCACTGGTTTGCGGGGCGTGCCGCCTTTTTGCTGGTGGGCGCCATGTTGGCCACGAGCATGAGTGCCAGCGTGTTTTTCTGGATCATTCCCGGGCAAAGAAAAGTGGTTGCCGCCATCAAGGCGGGCCAACCGGTTGACCCCATTCATGGCAAACGCGGCAAGCAGCGCAGCGTGCACAACACCTATTTCACGCTGCCCGTGCTGTTTGCCATGCTCAGTGGTCACTACAGCTTCACCTACAGCCACCCGCAAAACTGGCTGGTGCTGATTTTGATGATGTTTGCCGGTGCGGCTATTCGCCAGTTTTTTGTCATGCGCCATGGTTACAAACTTGGACGCAATGGCAATCCCATCGGGTACGCGGTGGCGGGCGTGGTGGCAATCATTGCAGTCATCGTCTGGCTCAAGCCCGCTCCCCAGCCTGCGGTGGCCTCAGGTGCTACTAATTCAGTAGCTACTGAGGTATATAAAACGCCGGCCGGAGGCCAAAATGGCTATAAATCGGTGCAAAACACCCTGGAACGGCACTGCACCCAATGCCATGGTGCCCAGGTGCAGATGAAAAACGTGCGTCTGGACTCTGCTGCCGGCGTCAAGCAACACGCCCAGAACATTTACCAGCAGGTGGTGGTCACCAAGGTCATGCCCATGAACAATGCCACCGGCATGACGGACGCCGAGCGTCAGACGATCAAACAGTGGTTTGAGGCTGGCGCCAGCGTGGAGTGAGCCGCCAGGCGTATGCGGGGAAAACCGGCGCGGGCTTACCCCATTTGGTAGTCAGCCAGTTGGGGGTTTTTCACGGCTTGCACGTATTCCTTGGTGAAGCCGGGAAAAAGTGCCACGATTCGCCCGTTGACCATGCGGTACCAGCTGCGGCACTGGCTCCATACTGAGCCTGCCAGCCGCGACTGCAGGCCCTGGTTGTAGGCGCTCATCACCTCCGGGCGCACCGCTATCCACTTGCGCCCAGTCTGGCGCACCGCCTGCATGCAGCCAATGGCGTGGTCCACCTCGGGCTCGATGTACAAGAGCGTGGACGTGTGGCCGGTGGCGGTATTGGGCCCCAGCATCAAAAACAAGTTGGGAAAGCCCGCCACGGTGATTCCGTGGTAAGCCTCGGGGCCTTGCGCCCAGGCCTCGGACAGTGTGCGCCCGCCCAAGCCCGTGAGGGTGAGGTTTGAGAGCAGGTGCACCGCATCAAATCCCGTGGCGCACACCAGCACGTCCACAGCCCGCTCACGCCCATCAGTGGTAACGATACCCGTCTCGGTGATGCGCGCAATGCCGTCGGTGACCAACTCGACGTTGGGCTGGCCCAGCGCGGGGTAAAAGTCGTTGGAATAGATGATGCGCTTGCAGCCCAGCGGGTAGGGCGGCGTGAGGTGCTGGCGCAACGTTGCGTTGGGGACCTGCCGCTGCCGGTGGGCGGCCGCTGTCTTGAGCATGCCTTTGCGCGCCAGCGTGCCCTCTTCAAAACCGCGCCGGCCCCACTCCAGTACCTGCACCCAGGCCCACCGCGTTGCTTTGGCATACGGCGCAAACTGGGCCAACCGGCGGTCCAGTGCGTTGTAGGGGCGGTCAATGCGGGGTAATACCCAGTTGGCCGTCCGTTGAAACACATGCAATTGCCCGGCCTGGGTGGCAATGGGTGGCACCAGTTGTGAGGCGGTCGAACCCGTGCCAATGACCGCCACACGTTGGCCTTGCAGTGTGCAACTCGCGTCCCAGCGTGCAGAGTGCAGTCGCCGGCCCTTGAAGCTGTACAGGCCCGGTATGTCGGGCCAGCGCAGCTGGTTCAGCGGCCCGGTACTGCACACAAAGAAGCGCGCCGTGAGTGTGCTGCCGTCTTCGGTGGCAAAGCGCCACTGGCCGTTGGCCTCCTCAAAATGGGCTTGGGTCAGCCGGGTGTTGAAGCGGATACGGGCCAGCAGCCCGTGGCGCTCGGCCAGTGCCTGCATGTAAGCCTGGATGTCGGGCGCTGCAGGAAAGCGGCGCTTCCAGTCGGGGTTGGGCGCAAACGAAAACGAATATGCCGGCGCGGGCACGTCCACATGGGCGCCAGGGTAGGTGTTGTCCCACCACGTGCCGCCCAGCCCGGGTTGCTTTTCAAGAATCACAAAACGTTGGATGCCCGCACGCTGTAACTGGATGGCCATGCACAGGCCCGACATGCCGGCGCCCATAATCACCACCTCGTGCTCGCTGGCACCCGCCACCGGGCGCGCCAGTTGCGCGTGGGCAAAGCTGGCCAGCCGCGCAATGGCCTCGTCCGCACTCTTGAGGATGCCGCCTTGCAACTGGAACACATGCCAGCGGTGTTGCGTGATCTCGCAGCGCGATGCCACACCTGCGGCCTGCAGCGCCGCGTGCAGCGCCAGGGCC
>CAZBKX010000456.1:0-2692 GCA_964492535.1 uncultured Rhodoferax sp.
CACTGGCGTTCTGCGACCCGACGCATGTCAATGTACTGACAGACCGCAGCCACCTGTATTTCACAGGCTCAAATCCCATGGGAGCCATGTACGGATTCCAAGGCCGCTTCGAGTTGGTGAGGCACCATCGCATTCACCCTCGCGGCGATTACCACCCTGTAAGACGCTCTTCCAAGCTTGCCATCAAGACAGCAGTTGACCATCTGGCGGGTCGCCGAAGCCACTTGGTGTGGGAACTCACCGCAGCAGCTTAAGTTGAGGCCAACTTTTTGCTTCGTTACCTGCGCCAGTTCGACCAGGTCAGGTTCAGCTCAGGCCATTGCGCAGCCAACACTTGAACAAGGCCCCATGACATCCCTGCCTGTGAATGTTCTTTCAAAAGCGTCCAACGTTCGGCCCAGCCTTGGGCTTCTTGCAGAGACAGCACCAACTCACTTTGGTGTAGTTTCTTGACCAGCTTTTCGCCCCACAAATCCAGCCGCCCAACAGTCTTAAGATCTTGCTGCACCTGCAAATACAACGCACGCTGACGGAGGTGTTTTACGCTCAAGCGCTGGCGATTTTCAGCCATTGTCAAACGCTGAGCAGCCCCTGCTGACACTCCGCCTCGTCGGTACTTAACCAGTGCCTCTTGTACGGTGATACCAACCCCCATGCAGCTGGCCCGCAAGGCCATGACCTGGTCCTCGTAAGGCAGATCAGCGCGAATAGGACCAAACCGTTCATGGAGGCGGCGCGTGAAAGCATGAGAGGCACCCACCACATAGGGTCGCTTTCGCACCCAATCCTGCGGGCTCCTCCAACGCGCGAGGTCGTCGACATGAATCGTGCTCAAGTCCACGCCGTCGGCGCTCATGTCCACCAGATGGCTGGCCAGCAAATCAGCCTTTTGGCCCGATACATCCCATGCCGCCGCCAGCGTCTGAACCCGATGCGGCAAGCTGATGTCGTCCCCTGCGGCTGTCACCAAAAACTCTCCGGCGCTGTCTTGGATGACTGCGTTGTAGTGCGCTCCTATACCCAGGTTGTGCGGGTTGCGGCGCACCCGAACCTGGTGTGGCCCGCGGTAGGCGGCCGCCATCTCAAGCAGCAGCGCGTAGGTGCCATCGGTAGAAGCATCGTCAGACAGCACAATTTCCAGCGGCTCGCAAACTTGTGCAAGGCACGACTGCACCGCTGTTTCGACCACGGTTGCCTGGTTGAAGGTAAGCACAAGCAAAGAAATGCGGGGGGTCATGGCTAACGGCGTTTTTTCAAACTAAAGGACATTTAGACCCGGTGGATTCAAGTCTGAGGTGCGACATGCTGATTATGCAGGTGTAGCTGTTCCATAAAGACTTCATGCGGAGTTCTGTATCTGAGGCACTTTCTGGTTCCGCCCATGTGATGCTGGCGGACAGCAACAGCCGCGACGACACCGTAGCCACCGCCCGTGCCCTGCTGCCACAAGCGCAGATCATTGAAAACACGGCCGGGGTTTTGGTGCAGCCAACAACCTGGCGCTGCTGCAAGTCAAAACGCCCTTCGCACTGTTGCTGAACCCAGACTGTAATCTCACCGCCGATACGCTGTTGCGTCTGGTGCGCTTTGCCAACGATAACCCCGAGACGGCCATCGTCGCACCACAAATTGTGGACCCCAAAGGCGGAGCTGAGCTGAACTACCGCTGGCCCAATTTTTCATGGAAAGCCAAAGGCCCAGCTGCCGGGGGCCCTTGCTGTGTTGACTTCGCTTGCGGTGCCTGCCTGCTGCTGAACATGGTGCAGATGCACCAGGTAGAGTTTTTCGACGAGTCGTTCTTCCTGTACTACGAAGACGACGACCTCTGCACCCGGGCCTTTTTGCAGCGCCGCCCTATCGTGGTTGTGCCCGAAGCATTGGCTGTGCGCGCCTCCCGCGGGTCGGTCGGCGGACAGTTTCGCTGGCGCTCAGAATACCTTCGCGGCTTTCAGCACGCCCAATCGAAAGTGTTTTAGGCGCAAAAGCATCGAGGGAGCACTGTAGAAAGCCAACTCCGCTGCCGGATGTGGGCAGCGGCGCTGCTACTCATTTCGATTCCTATGGTGTTTTCTCCCCACTACTCATCGCCCGCTTGGCGGGCCGCATTGCAGGCCTGTGGCGGTTCAAGCGATGGCCTGAGGACTGAGCGAGGAAAAATTGTCCTTGGCGGGATAAGAATTGCACAACCAAACGTGCTGGTGTGGCCAGAATCGATGTGCACTTGCGTCCATGTTGCAAGGTGGGGCGGCTGCAGATCACGGCCGTATTACAGAGGGCGGCACGACTGCCAGCGCGCACGGTGATGCCATCGAACCGAGGGCCGCCATGAGAGGTGGGGTGGCGATGATTTTGTATCACAGCGCAAGAGGCGCAGGGGCGCTGCTATGCGTAAAACTGAACCGACCACACCAGCACAGCCCACAAACGCATGCACGGCGCCATATTGCCAGGCGCAGCGCCCAGTGGGCACGATCTTGACGGGCAGGCGTTGGCAAAAGCCCGGTCATAATTCAATGCAAATGACGGGGTAAAGCTTTCAATCCCCTATAGCAACTGCCTGTGCAGGCAGTTCAGTCTAAAGTGGACCCCGGAATTAAGACAGCGGTTTAAGCTGGACACTGTCTGAAGAAATGGGGAAATCATGAGTGAAACGAAGAAGCGCAACGTGCACCTGCCAGAGTTCAAAGCCAAG
>CAZBKX010000457.1:0-4404 GCA_964492535.1 uncultured Rhodoferax sp.
GCCAGTTGCGCAGCGCGTCTCCGGAGCGCAGAAACAGATCCATGAGGCCAACCTTGGGCGCGGTCGTTGTAGGATTTGGGTGCATGTGAATCAGGTCTCCAGGCGTTGGTTGTCGGTGTCAGGCCAAGGTTTCAGACGGTGGAAACAAGTCCACCCGATCGGTGATGATGCCATCGGTTCCCAAATCAAGGAGGCGCTGCGCGGCCCACTCATCGTTGACGGTGTAGCTCAGGCATTTGAACCCCGCGCTTTTGGCTTGCATGACGCTGGAGGTGTCCCACAGAGCATGGTTGCAAACGACTGCGACGCAACCCAGTGTCAGGGCCGTCTCCAGCCAGCCGGTCCACAGCGTATCGAGCAGCAAGCCGCGCGGCAACTCGGGCTGGGCGTCGTGGGCCGCCTGCAGTGATTCGGGGCGAAAGGAGGTGAGCAGCGGTGGCACAGCAGCGCCTTGCCAGAGGCGGGCGGCGTGCTCTGCTACGACCTTGCCGGTCTCGCGTTCCATCCCGGGTGTGGGCTTGATCTCGATATTCAGACAATGGCCATTGCTAAGGCAAAACCGGGCCACATGGTCCAGCGTGGGCAGCGGCTCGCCCGCCCAGGCGCGGGAATGCCAACTGCCGGCATCGAGCCGCGACAAGACACCCCAGGCGTGGTCGCCGCCAACGGCACTGTGTCCACGGCCAATGACCTCCACGGCGTTGGTGGTGCGCTGCAGCGTGGCGTCGTGCATCAAAAACGGCACACCATCGGCGCTGAGTTTCACGTCGCATTCAAACATGCGGTAGCCGTGGCTGGCACCCAGACGAAAGGCGGCCAGGGTGTTTTCGGGCGCGAGTCGGCCGGCACCGCGGTGGGCGACCCAGCGCGGGTAGGGCCAATGGTCAAATGTGACTGGCTTCATTGGGGTAAATCCATGCGTTGGCCGCTGGCCGCGTCAAAACAATGCATCTTGGCGGCGCGGGGGGTGACGTGGATGGTGCTGCCCACGGCGGGCACGGCATCCGATTCTTCGGTCCGGATAATGACCATCTCATCCCGGCTGCCATGCGACCAGCGGCCATAGACCAGCCGTTCGGCGCCCAGCAGTTCCACCGTTTCAACGACCAGCGCCCAGCCGCTGGGTGTGATGTCCAGGTGCTCCGGGCGAATGCCGGTGATGGTGCCAGCGGGTGCATCGGGCGCGTTTTTGAGGAGGTTCATGGGCGGCGAGCCGATGAAGCTGGCCACAAAGGTGGTGGCGGGCCGGTTATAGACCTCTTCGGGCGTGCCAAACTGCTCCATTACCCCGGCGTTCATGACGATCATGCGTTGGGCCAGCGTCATGGCCTCGACCTGGTCATGAGTCACAAAGAGCGAGGTGATGCCCAGCTCGCGGTGCAGTTTCTGGATCTCCAGACGGGTTTGCGCGCGCAGTTTGGCGTCCAGGTTGCTCAAGGGTTCATCAAACAAAAACACCTTGGGCTGGCGTACGATGGCCCGGCCCATGGCCACGCGCTGGCGCTGGCCACCGGAGAGTTCGCGTGGTTTGCGTTGCAAAAACGGGCCAATTTCCAGAATCTTGGCGGCCTTGTCCACACGCGTCTTGATCTCGTCCATGGGGACTTTTTTGATCTTCAGGCCATAGGCCATGTTCTCATACACGCTCATGTGCGGGTACAACGCATAGTTCTGGAACACCATGGCAATGTCGCGCTCGGCCGGTTCCAGGTCGTTCACGACCCGCTCGCCAATGCAGATCTCGCCGCCACTCACCTCTTCCAGCCCCGCCACCATGCGCAACAGGGTGGATTTGCCGCAGCCCGAGGGGCCGACGATCACGATGAATTCGCCGTCAGCCACTTCGGCGCTCACGCCATGAATGACCTGGAGGGCGGTCTTGCCGCTGCCGTAGCGCTTGAAGACTTTGCGCAGTGTGATGGATGCCATGTTGAGGACGTCAGGTTTTTTGGAGGGAATCAGTGCGGCCAGATTGCCGCTTGGATGGGGGCCGGGCAGGCCTTATTTCTCGGTGTCAACCAGGCCTTTCACAAACCAGCGCTGCATGAGCATGACCACCAAAGCGGGGGGCAGCATGGCCAGAATGGCGGTGGCCATCACCACGTTCCACTCGGTGTAGGATTCGCCCGCAATCAGGCGTTTGATGCCCATGACCACCGGGTACATGTCTTCCTGAGTGGTCACCAGCAGCGGCCACAGGTACTGGTTCCAGCCATAAATGAACTGAATGACAAACAGCGCGGCAATCGAGGTGCTGGACAGGGGCAGCAACACGTCCTTGAAGAAACGCATGGGACCGGCGCCGTCCATGCGGGCGGCCTCGACCAGCTCGTCGGGCACGGTCAAAAAAAACTGCCGGAACAAAAAGGTGGCGGTGGCCGAGGCGATCAGGGGCACGGTGAGGCCCGCATAGCTGTTGAGCATGCCCAGGTTGGACACCACCTCGTAGGTCGGGCCAATGCGCACCTCCACCGGCAGCATGAGGGTGACAAAAATCATCCAGAACACCAGGTTGCGAAACGGGAATCGGAAATACACGATGGCAAAGGCCGACAGGAGCGAGATGGCGATCTTGCCAATGGCGATGACCAGCGCACTGATCAGGCTCACCCACATCATGGGCGCGGCCGCGGGAATCTTGCTGCCCGCGCTGGTGGTACCGCCAAACAGCGCGGTTTTGTAGGTCTCGATCATGTGCCCGCCGGGCATCAGGGACATGGGCGTGGACTGCGCAATTTGCTCGGCGCTTTGGGTCGAGGCGATCAGCGTCAGATACAGGGGAAAAGCCACAATGACCACCCCCAGTACGAGGACCAGGTGCGAAAGAAGGGTCAGGCCGGGGCGTCGTTCAATCATGGAGGTTGCCTGCTTTCAGTACTGGACTTTTTTCTCGACAAACCGGAACTGGATCACGGTGAGCGTGATGACGATCACCATCAGCACCACCGACTGCGCGGCCGAGCCGCCCATGTCCAGCGCCTTGAAGCCGTCGTAATACACCTTGTAGACCAAAATGGCCGTGTCTTTGCCAGGCCCGCCCTGGGTGGTGGCGTCCACAATGCCGAAGGTGTCGAAGAAGGCATACACCACGTTGATCACCAGCAAGAAGAAGGTGGTGGGCGAGAGCAGCGGGAACACGATGGTCCAGAACCGGCGCCATGGGCCGGCGCCATCAATGGCTGCGGCTTCAATCAGTGATTTGGGAATCGACTGCAGCCCTGCCAGGAAGAACAGAAAGTTATAGGAAATCTGCTTCCATACCGCTGCCGCCACAATCAAGGACATGGCATGGTTGGCGTTGAGCAGATGGTTCCATTCGAGGCCAATGGATCGCAAAAAGTACGCCACCACCCCCATGGGCGAGGCGAACATGAAGAGCCACAGCACACCCGCCACGACCGGGGCCACCGCATAGGGCCAGATCAGCAGGGTCTTATAGACCGACGAGCCCTTGAGCACCCGGTCCGCCATGACCGCCAGCATCAGGGCTATCGACAGGCCAGTCACCGCCACCAGAACCGAAAAGACCGCCGTGGTCTTGAAGGAGCCCCAATAGGTATCGTCCTTCCAGAGCCGCTCAAAGTTTTCCAGGCCCACAAACTCGCTGGACATGCCAAACGCGTCCTGGCTCAGCACACTTTGGTAAAGCGCCTGGGCGGCAGGCCAGAAAAAGAACACCAGCACCACGGCCATTTGCGGCGCAATGAGGGCCCAGGGCAGCCAGGCAGATTTGAATCGAACGCGTTTTTCCATGGGGCGGGCGGGGGGGGGCGACGGTGGGGGCTGTCAATAAAAAAATACACGCCCCGGCCGGCAGGTCCAGCGAGGGCGTGAAGGGTGTCAGGCGTGTCAGGCCCGAATTAGACCTGATTATTCACTCAGGACTTGTTGGCTTTTTCAAAGCGCTCCAGTTGCTCGTTGCCGCGCTTGACAGCGGAGTCGAGCGCTTCCTGGGCGGATTTCTTGCCGCCCCAGACTTGTTCGAGCTCTTCGTCCGTAATGGTGCGGATCTGCACAAAGTTGCCCAGACGAATGCCGCGCGACTTGTCGGTGGTCTTGCGGATCATCTGGGTCACTGAGACATCCGTGCCCGGGTTCTGCTTGTAGAAGCCGCTGTTGTCGGTGAGCTTGAAGGACGCCAGTGTCACAGGCAGATAGCCGGTGCGCTGGTGGCTCTTGGCTGCCTCTTCGGCCTTGGACAGGTGGGCAAAGAACTGGGCCACGCCCTTGTACTCGTCGGCTTTCTTGCCCGACATCACCCACAGGCTGGCGCCGCCGATGACGGTGTTCTGCGGCGAACCCGGGACGTCGGGGTAGTAAGGCAGCGTGCTGATGCCGCCCGTGAACTTGGCATTGCGCTTGATGGCGCCATATAACGCCGACGAACCGGTGGTCATCGCGCAC
>CAZBKX010000458.1:0-2406 GCA_964492535.1 uncultured Rhodoferax sp.
CGGGGCGCGACGTGGTGGGCGTGGCCCCGGCGCAGCGACATTGCGATGGTGTTCCAGAGCTATGCGCTTTACCCCACCATGAGCGTGGCCGACAACATCGGCTGTGCGCTGGAAATGCGCAAGGTCCCCAAGGTCACCCGGAACAAGCGCATTGCCGAGGTCGCCGCCATGCTGCAAATCGAGCATCTGCTGGACCGCCGGCCTTTGCAGCTATCGGGCGGTCAGCGTCAGCGCGTGGCCATGGGGCGGGCGCTGGCACGCGACCCGCAGCTGTTTTTGTTTGATGAACCCCTGAGCAACCTCGATGCCAAGCTGCGTGTGGAGATGCGCGCCGAGATCAAGCGCCTGCACCAGATCAGCGGCATTACCAGCGTGTATGTCACCCATGACCAGATCGAGGCCATGACGCTGGGCAGCCGCATTGCGGTCATGAAAGACGGCTTGTTGCAGCAAATCGGCACGCCCGATGACATTTGCCGCCGCCCCGCCAGCACCTATGGGGCCGGCTTCATTGGCTCGAATACTATGAAATTTATAGCCTTTCATGTAGAAAATACGCCGGCTGGAGGCCTATTTTCCTCAATATGTGGCTCATTGCAGCGGGCATGCCCAGCTACCCGCGAAGCCACGCTGGGTGTGCGCCCCGAGCACATTGAGTTGCGAGACGATGCCCGCTGGCGCGCCGAGGTGACGCTGGTGGAGTCCACCGGGGCCGACTACCTACGTGGTGCTCAAAACCGCCTTGGGGCCCGTGACCGTGCGGGTGGCGCCGCAAACCCAGGTCAGGGTCGGGGAGCTCACCGGGCTGGTGGTCAACGAGGCGCATGCCAACTGGTTTGACACCCACAGCGGCCTGCGGGCGTCAGCCGCCGGAAACTGAGCTACCGACGTGTCATGAACGCTTCAAAGTCCTTGGCCGGCATGGGCCGCGCAAAGAAATAGCCCTGCGCGTAATCGCATCCCGCAGCGGCCAGCAAGTCGCGCTGCAGTTCGGTCTCCACGCCTTCAGCAATCACCCGGATGCCCAGCGCATGGGCCATCACGATGATGGCCCTGCACAAGGCCAGGTCAGTGCTGCCGGCGACCAGATGGCGCACAAACGACTGGTCAATCTTGAGGTAGTCGATGTCAAAGCGCTGCAGATATGACAGAGATGAATAGCCCGTGCCAAAGTCGTCCATCGACACCTGGATGCCAGCGTCATGCAGGCCCAGCAGCTGCTCCTCCACGCTGGCGCTGGTGTCAAGCAGCAGACCCTCGGTGATCTCCACCACAATGCTGTTGCCTGGCAGCCCCATGGCCTGCAACTGCGCAGGCCAGTTCGGACTGGCACTGTCCTCGTGCTGAAACTGCATGGGAGAGCGGTTGACGCTGATCTGAAAGTCAGGCGCCAGCGTCGTTCGCCAGGTGCCGACTTGCAGGGCCGCCTGCTGGAACACCCATTCGCCGATCTCGGAGATCATCCCGCTGGCCTCGGCAATCGGGATGAACTCAGCCGGGCTGACGGCGCCGCGCGTGGGGTGGTCCCAGCGGATCAGCACCTCTGCCTTGCGCGTGACGCCCGTGGCCATCTCGACAATGGGCTGGTACACCACCCTGAACTGCCCCGCTGCCAGCGCATCGCGCAGGTCATGGGTCAGACGGGCGCGGGACTGGGCCGCCTCTTGCAGTGCCGGGGTAAAAAAGCTGAATCGATTGCGCCCTGCGCCCTTGGCCGCATAGAGCGCCTGATCGGCGTTTTTAAGGAGGTCTTCGATGTCGCAGGCATCCAGCGGGTAAATCGTGACGCCGATACTGGCAGACACAAACACCCGCTCATCACCCAGCTTGTAGGCCGCTGCGAGCGCTCCCAGCAGCTTGAGCAGAACAGGCTCCAAGCCGCGTGGATCGGGCACCTCGGGCAGGATCACGGTGAACTCGTCCCCGCCCATGCGCGCCACGGTGTCGATCTCGCGCAGGCAGTCCCGGATGCGTCGGGCAGCCTGCACCAGCAGCTCGTCGCCACGGTCGTGGCCGAGAGTGTCGTTGACCTCTTTGAAATGGTCCAGGTCAATGAACAGGCACGCCAGTTGCGTACTGTCGCGCCGGCATTTCTTGATATCTTGCGTCAGTCGGTCGCGCAACATGTTGCGGTTGGGCAGGCCGGTCAACGCATCAAAGTGGGCCTGCTGCCAGATCAGGGCTTCGGACACCTTGCGTTCGGTGATGTCGGTGTGGGTGCCGATCATGCGCAGCGGCTTGCCCTGTGCATCGCGGTTGATGACCATGCCCCGGGTCAGCACCCATTTCCAGCATCCGTCCTTGCATAGAATGCGGTGTTCATTGATATAGGTGGGTGTAAAACCGTCGAAATGGGCTTGGCGGTCTATTTCAAGTTTCGCCCGGTCGTCGGGGTGGATGCGCTGG
>CAZBKX010000459.1:0-2542 GCA_964492535.1 uncultured Rhodoferax sp.
CCCCTCACAGGCGCACAAGATGCCCTCTGATTTGTCGGGCGGCATGGTCAAGCGGGTGGCGCTGGCCCGTGCCTTGGTGATGGACCCACCGCTGTTGCTGCTCGATGAGCCCACCGCCGGCCTGGACCCCGACAGCGCCGATGAGTTTTGCCGCCTGCTGCGCTCCCTGCACCACGAACTGGGCTTGACCGTGGTGATGGTCACCCACGACCTGGACACACTCTTTGAGCTCAGCACCCGCATTGCCGTGGTGGCTGAAAAGCGGGTGATTGTGTGTGGCACCGCGCGGGAGGTCATGGCCTATCCGCACCCCTTTATTCACGACTTCTTCCTGGGTGAGCGGGGCCAGCGCGCCACCGCCTTGCTGAGCGAAACCACCCCGAAGGTGTAAAGAGAGACTCTATGGAAAACAAATCACATGCCCTGGCCGCCGGTGCCTTTGTGCTGGTGCTGCTGTCCCTGCTGGTCGGCCTGGCCGTGTGGCTGACCCGCGACGCCAGTGTGCAGCGCATTTACGAACTCTCCAGCAAAGAGGCTGTGACAGGCCTGCAGGCGCAAGCCTCGGTGCGCTTCAAGGGCGTGAATGTGGGCAAGGTCACCGCCATCGGCTTTGACGCCCAGACGCCTGGCAACGTGTTGATCCGCATTGCCATTGACGAGCGCGCGCCGATCACCGCGTCCACCTTTGGCTCGCTGGGTTTTCAAGGCGTGACCGGGCTGGCGTTTGTGCAGCTCGATGACAGCGGCGAGTCCGCCAAAGCCCTGCCCGCCAATGCCACGCCACCGGCCCGCATCCCGATGCGCGCCGGCCTGATGTCCCGGCTGACCGACCAGGGCGAAGTCATCATGTCGCAACTTCAGATGAGCAGCCAGCGCATCAACGAGCTGCTCGCACCCGCCAACCAGAAGCAGCTGATGGGCGCCGTGGACAGTCTGGGTCAGGCCGCAGCCAGCATCACGGCGGTGTCGAACGCGGCTGCCAAGTCGCTACCCGAGCTGACGGCAGAGGCCACCGAGACGCTCAAGATCATGAAAAACACCTCTGATCGGGTCGGCGACAGCGCCGATGAGGCGCGCAAATCGGCCCGGGCCTTCAGAACCGTGACCGAGCGCATGAACGCCCCCGGCGGCATGCTCGACCAGGTCACCCAAGGGACTGAGACCCTGGCCACCACCGCCCAGACCCTGAACGCTGCCACCCTGCCCCGGCTCAACCGCGCTGTGGACGACGCCGCCCGCGCCCTGCGCGAGGTGGGCCGCACCGCCACAGCAGTCAACGACAACCCCCAGTCCCTGATCTTGGGCAACGCGCCACTCACGCCCGGCCCGGGCGAGCCGGGCTTCTCCGGCGGATCAGTTGCACCCCGGTAAATGCTATGAAAATGATACCATTAAAACCATATAAAAAGACGGCCAGAGGCCGATTCTCCCTATTTTTTGCCTTTTTAATGCTGACAGGCTGCGCCCTGCCCAGCCCCCCCCCGCGGCCCGCCACTTACGACTTTGGCCCCGGCCCCTTGAGCCAGCACCTCACCCCCCGCCAAGCCAACCTGGCGCCACTGGCCTTGGCCGAGGTAGAGACCCAGACCGCACTGGACAGCACCGCCGTCTTGTACAGGCTGGCCTACAGCGACAGCCAGCAGCTGCGCCCCTACACACTGGCGCGCTGGAGCATGCCACCCGCTCAACTGTTGCGCCAACGGCTGCGCGAGCTGCTGGGCCAGCGCCGCGCCGTACTAACCCCGGGCGACATCGGCCCGACAGATGCTCAGGCGCCGCCCACCCTGCGCCTGCAGCTGGAGGAATTCAGTCATCTGTTTGAGTCGCCCGATAAAAGCAGCGGACTGCTGCGCCTGCGCGTCACGTTGGTGCAGCCCGGGCCCGCTGGAGAGCGGCTGATCGCCCAGCGCAGCGTGATCGTGCAACACGCGGCCACCACGAGCGATGCGCCCGGGGGCGTGCGCGCCTTGATGGCCGCCACCGACCAGGCGGCCCAGGAGATCAGCGCCTGGCTGGAGACGCTGACGCCAGCGATTTGAGCCGCCCCGCCGCTGAATGCGCTGCAAGTCAGACGACGCCTGCGGGCACCAGCGGTCTGCAAGAGAGCCCACGGGATGGCGCACCCCGCAGTTCCTTAAAATCCAGCCCATGGCATCGCCGCGATCCTGCGGCACCGGCTGCCCTTGCAATGGGGCCCGCGCCCCCACTCCTCAGGAAACTTCACATGACTGCTTTCAAGCCCGAGGCACGGCCCTCCTTCCTACAAAGACTGCCTATCGCCTTTGGTGCGTTTTTTCAGGTACTGGGTAACCCCGCCTTTGCCGCCCGGGTGCTCGCCTTGCGCGAGCCATTGGCCACGTCTGCGGTCGCGCCCGTGCCCGCTGCACCGGCTCCCGTGATGAAAGAAGCCACGCCAGAGGCCGCCCTGCAGCTGCTGGGCCTGTTCCAGCGTGATGCTCGCCTGATCGACTTCACCCAGGAAGACCTGAGCCAGTACACCGACGCCGATATCGGCGGCGTGGCCCGCGTCATGCGCGCCGCG
>CAZBKX010000460.1:0-2368 GCA_964492535.1 uncultured Rhodoferax sp.
AAAGCGGCGCCACGGACGCTCGCCCACAGTGCCGTGTGTATCTGCCCAGTGCTTGTCAATGATCAATTCCCCGTCGATTCCTTGACGATCTGCCATTGGTCACCTGTTTTGACCATGTCCAGCGTTTTTCTGCTTGATACAGACAGTGCATCAGCCCGGTAGCTCTGCCGGAACTTGACCACAGCCTGATTGCCGCTGACTTTGACGGTCAGGTTCTCAAGTTTGACCGTGATGCTGGATTTGCCAACAATGCGGTCGCGACGGTCTTGCTCCCAGGCGCTGCGTGACTGCTTGCCAGTTGGTTCAAATGCCTTGCTGTAGGCCCCAAGGTAACCTGCCATGTTTTTGTTTGACCAGGCCTTCGCCCAAGCCTCGACCGCCGCTTGCACATCGGCTGCATCTTTGCTTGAATTGTCTTTGACGGGCGCCTTTGGCGTCACCGGTGGGGGTGTTGTTGCTGCCACAACGGCAGGTGCAGGCACTGGTTTTACCGCTTGCGGCGCTGGTGTTGGAACGGCGGGGGCAGGTGTTGGTGTGGCAGCCGGCGCAGGTTTGGCAGCCGAAGCCGGTGCCGGCTTGGGGTTGCTCAGGTTGGGCTTGAATACCTCGCGAATAATGGCAAGCTTGGGCGGCACAGCGGCGTTGTCAGTGTCGAGTTGCAGGGCCTTGTTGTAGGCTTGGCTGGCCAGCCTGGCGTAGACATCGCCCAAGTTTTCGTGCGCGGTTGCGTAGCTCGGGTTGGTGCGAATTGCCATTTCCAGGGCACCGCGGGCCTTGTCGTACTGTCCCTGTCCAGCATAGAGGACTGCCAAATTGTTGTACGGTTCAGGTAGCTCGGGGTAATCTTCAGTCAGCTTGGTAAACGTGGCAATGGCGTCGGGTTGCTTGCCCGACGTGCGTTGGATCACGCCTTTGAGGAAGCGCATTTGAGGGTCGGTAGGCTTGGTGGCCAGGTAGCCGTCGGCCTTGCTCAGGGCCTCCGTGAGCTTGCCTGCCCGCAGCAGTTGGTTGACTTCCGCGTAATCATCTGCATGCGCTGTGCCTGCCAGGCAGGCAGCCGCTACGGCCAGAAGACGGAGGGTTGGGAAAAATGGGAGGCGGTCGTAATTCATGGAGCCTATTGATTCCTGGATGGTGCTGACCCGCCTTGGGCGGCTGGCTGGACGGGCTATATACTGAGTTTAATTGTAGCCGAGCGGTGTTTTCCAACACCCCGTTTATTGCCCACCCACCAGCAGCATTTGCCAAGCACACCCCGGCCTGATGCCTGCTGTAGCTGCCCTTTCGAAACATCTATGAGTCTGCACATTTACAGCACACTGTCGCGTGCGATAGCGCCGTTTTCTCCCATTGAGCCCGGTCATGTGCGCATGTATGTGTGTGGCATGACGGTGTATGACCTGTGTCACTTGGGTCATGCCCGCTCCATGGTGGCCTTTGATGTGGTTCAGCGCTGGCTCAAGGCCAGTGGTTTCAAGGTGACCTATGTGCGCAATGTGACCGACATTGATGACAAGATCATCAAGCGGGCGCTGGAGAATGGGGAAACCATTCGTGCCCTCACCGACCGCATGGTGGACGCCCTGCACAAGGATGCCGATGCGTTGGGTATCGAGCGCCCCACCCATGAGCCCCGGGCGACCGAGTTCGTTCCGCAAATGCTTTCCCTCATCGGGCAACTGGAGCACAAGGGGCTGGCTTACCAGTCGGGTAACGGCGACGTCAACTACGCAGTTCGAAAATTTCCGGGCTACGGCAAGCTCAGCGGCAAGTCACTGGATGAGTTGCGCGCCGGCGAGCGGGTGGCGGTGCCGGACGGAAAGGACGATCCACTGGATTTTGTGCTTTGGAAGACAGCCAAGCCGGCTGAGCCGGAGGAGGCCAAATGGGACAGCGTGTACGGCCGGGGTCGCCCGGGCTGGCACATCGAATGCTCGGCCATGTGCGCACAGATGCTGGGCGATACGGTGGATATCCATGGTGGTGGCGCCGATTTGCAGTTTCCTCACCACGAAAACGAGATCGCGCAAAGCGAAGGGGCCACGGGGCAGCCCTTGGCCGGTATCTGGATGCACAACGGCTTTGTGACGCTGGACAATGAAAAAATGTCCAAAAGCTTGGGCAATTTCTTTACTATCCGCGAGATTTTGGCCCGTTTTGATGCTGAAACGACCCGGTTCTTCATCGTTCGGGCGCATTACCGCAGTGCCCTCAACCACAGCGATGCCCATCTGGATGACGCCCGCAACTCGTTGAGGCGCCTGTACACCGCACTGAGCCTGGTTACACCTGCCGTAGCTGCCGTTGATTGGAGTCAACCATTCGCGGCTCGCTTCAAGGCGGCGATGGACGATGACTTTGGCACGCC
>CAZBKX010000461.1:0-2947 GCA_964492535.1 uncultured Rhodoferax sp.
ACTGTCAAGTTTTTGAGAAAACCCAGGTTTCATGCGCCTTGCAGGCCGATGACTTACAAACTCAAGCAATGCCCGTTGCTAACCAATTGATTTTATTCGACTTTTGACCGGACAGTAGTGATTTTTTATAGCAACCAAGACAATAAATATGCCAGCCAGAGACCGATTTAGATCAAATCAGAGCCCGCAACCCCGCAAAATCAGGCCCACCACATGCTCGGTGGCCGTGGCGTGGTCCTGCGCGCTCAACTCGGTGCGATTCAACACGGCGCACACCTGCACGTCAAAGTCGGCATAGGTTTGCGTGGCGGCCCAGATGGTGAAGAACAAATGCACCGGGTTCACGGGGGCCATGCGGCCCTGACTGATCCAGCCCTGGATGACGGCGGCCTTGGCGCTCACCAGGTCACGCAGCTCGGTGGCCAGCAGGGTCTTGACGACCGGGGCGCCGTGCAGCAGCTCGTTGGCAAACACCTTGGAGGCGTGCGGGCGCTGCCTAGACAGCGCCATCTTGGCGCGGATATAGGCCTCAATGGCTTGGCGTGGGTCTGCCTGCGCGTTGATGACCTCGGCAGGCGACAACCAGTCTGCCAGGGTACGCGCCAGCACGGTGCGGTACAGCTCCTGTTTGGCGCCAAAGTAGTAGTGCAGGTTGGCCTTGGGCAGGCCGGCGGCCTCGGCAATGGCGGCCATGGTGGCACCGCCAAAGCCGGCACCCGCGAACACACGCTCGGCGGCGGCCAGAATCAGGGCTTCGTTGGCCTGGCGAATCTGGCCCTTGGACGGGTCTTCTTCAGGGTCACAAGCGCGGGTGGTTTGGAGGGGCGTCATGGTCAGGGGGAGTTGAAAACTGGTGAAACACCACGGGCCTGAGTGGCGTTACGGGGCGCTGGTCATCCCGGACCCACGATCCGGGATGACACCTGCTTACTTGCCAGCGGCTTCCCACACAGCGTGGGTGTAGGCGGCTTTGCCCGGGTCTTTCTTGATCACGGGGGAACTGCCGGCGGCCAGCAAGACCTTCACGGTGCGCTCATAGGCGGCGGGCTCCAGGTAACCCATCTTGGGCGTGCTGGCGGTGGTGATGAGCTTGGCCACGTTCTCCATCTGGCGCTTTTGCACCTTCTCGGTGGCGCTGCCCGACATGTCGGCAGCCACCACAATCTTGGCGGCACCGGCGGGGTCTTTCACGGCGTCGTTCCAGCCCCTGAATGTGGCCTTGAGGAACTTACCCATGCGCGCCACAAAGGCCGGGTCCTTGAGTTTGGACTCCAGCACATACAGGCCGTCTTCCAGCGAAGCCACGCCTTCTTTTTCATAGAAGAAGGTGACCAGGTCGCTCTCTTTGACGCCCGCGTCCACCACTTGCCAGTACTCGTTGTAGATCATGGTGGAGATGCAGACGGCCTGGTTTTGCAACAGCGGATCGACGTTGAAGCCTTGCTTCAAGATCTTGATATCGCTGTCTTTGTAGCCCAGCTTGGCCATCCAGTTCAAAAACGGATATTCGTTGCCGCCGTACCACACGCCCAGGGTCTTGCCCTTGAAGTCTTTCGGGCTGGTGACACCACTGGCCTTTTTGCAGGTGAGCATCAGGCCGGACTGGTTGAAGACTTGCGCGATGTTGACCAGGGGCACACCGGCTTCGCGCGCGGCCAGGGCGTCGGGCATCCAGTTCACCACCACCTCGGCCTGGTTGCCGGCAATCACCTGCACCGGCGAGATGTCGGGACCACCGGGCTTGATGGTCACGTCCAGCCCCGCTTCCTTGTAGTACCCCTTGGCCTGGGCCACGTAGTAACCGGCAAACTGGGCTTGCGGCAGCCATTTGAGCTGCACGGTGACCTTTTCCGCAGCATGGGCGCCGACGCTGGCGGCAACACCGCACACAGCCAGTACCCCAGCCATGAGGCTGGTTTTGAAACTTTGCGGGGCAGACCACTGCGACACACCGTGCGCCAGCTCTGTCCTCAACTGGCTAAATTTGGAAGAACGAATCATGGAAAGCTCCAGGGGGGTTGAGGGAAAAGAAACGGCAAATGCGGCCTCAGCCTTCTCGCACCGAGGGGTGCCAGAAGGCCGCTCGCCGCTCCACGTGCACCAGCACGGCGTACATCACCGAGCCGGTCACGGCGGCCACCACAATGGCGCTCCAGACCAGCGGCATGTTCATGCGGGAGGCCTCGGTGGAAATACGAAAGCCCAGGCCCGAGGTGGGAGAGCCAAAAAACTCGGCCACGATGGCGCCAATCAGCGCCAGCGTGGCGTTGACCTTGAGCGCGCCAAACATGAAGGGGATTGCCGCCGGCAGGCGCAGCGCCAGCAAGGTGCGGGTGTAACTGGCGGCGTAGCTGACCATCAGCTCGCGCTCCAGCTTGCCCGAGGCCTTGAGCCCGGCCAATGTGGAAATCAGCATGGGGAAAAACGTCATGAGGACCACCACGGCCGCCTTGGAGGGCCAGTCAAAGCCAAACCACATGACCGCAATGGGCGCCACCGCCACCAGCGGAATAGTGCTGGTCAGCGAGGCAATGGGCAGCAAGCCGCGCTGCAAAAACGGCAGGCGGTCAATGGCCACCGCCACCACAAAGCCCAGACCCGAGCCCAGCGTCCAGCCAATCAACACGGCCTTGAGCACGGTTTGCACAAAGTCGCCCCACAGCGTGGGCGCGTGTCTGGCGATGGACTCCACAATCAAACCCGGTGGCGGCAGCAAAACGCGGGGCACCTCCAAAGCGACCACCAGCAGTTGCCAGAAGTACACCACCCACAAGCCGAACAAGGCGGCGGTGAGCACGCCGTAAATGCGCAGCCCGTCCAGCGCAGCCACCCATCGGATCGACTGCACCGCCATCAGGCCCAGCACGGTGCTCGCCAGCCAGAACAGTGGCGTGGGCGCTGCCGCCGCCGTGGCTGCGGGCATTTGCATCAGCACCACACCACCCAG
>CAZBKX010000462.1:0-3688 GCA_964492535.1 uncultured Rhodoferax sp.
ACGCCGGTCATGATCACCGGAGACCATCCGGCCACGGCGCTGGCCATTGCCAGGCGACTGGGCATCGTGACCGATGGTGACACGCAGGTGCTGACCGGGCTTGAGTTGACAACCCTGAGCGATGCAGCGCTGCGCGAGCGGGTGGCGACGGTTCGGGTCTACGCACGGGTTGATCCCGCGCAAAAAATTCGCATCGTGGAGGCTCTGCAGGCGCGGGGCGAGTTTGTCGCCATGACGGGTGATGGCGTGAACGATGCGCCTGCGCTCAGGCAGGCGGATATTGGTGTGGCCATGGGCCGTGGCGGCACCGACGTGGCGCGCGAAGCGGCTAGTCTGGTGCTGCTGGACGACAACTTTGCCACCATTGTTGCAGCGGTGCGTGAGGGGCGGCGCATTTACGACAACATCAGAAAGTTTGTACGTTATGCGATGACGGGCAATTCGGGTGAGATCTGGACCATCTTCCTGGCGCCCCTGATGGGCTTGCCGATTCCCATGCTGCCGATTCACATTTTGTGGATCAACCTGGTCACCGACGGTTTGCCGGGGCTGGCGCTGGCGGCTGAGCCAGCCGAACGCAACACCATGCAGCGCCCACCCCGCGCGCCTCAAGAAAGCCTGTTTGCCCGTGGCATGTGGCAGCATATCTTGTGGGTGGGTCTGCTCCTGGCGGGACTGTGCCTGCTGGTGCAGGCCTGGGCCCTGTCTGCTGGGCATGCCAACTGGCAGACCATGGTGTTCACCGTGCTGACATTGGGCCAAATGGCGCATGTGCTGGCCGTGCGCTCGGAAACAGAATCCTTGTTCCGCCTGGGCCTGGGCTCCAACCGGCCATTGCTGGGCGCTGTGTTGCTGACCTTTGGGCTGCAAATGGCAACCATTTACGTGCCGCTGTTGAATCCTGTGTTCAAGACGCAGCCATTGAGCCTGGGGGAGTTGTTGATCTGCCTTGGGGCTGCGTCGGTGGTGTTTTTTGCGGTGGAGATCGAGAAGGCCTGGTTACGAAGCAGGCGCCCCGCCTGGGTTACACCTCCGGGCGCCTGCAAGGCTTGATCAAGACCTGGGCGGCTGCGGCCAGGGGCGCTGCGGGTCGCGCAGGCCTTCAAAGGCTCGTGACAGCTGCAGCACCCCCAGATCATCAAACCGTTTGCCTGCAATCTGCAAGCCGATGGGCAAGCCCTGGCTTGTATAGCCGCAGTTGATTGAGGCGGCGGGCTGTTCCGACATGTTGTAGGGCACGGTAAACCCGATGTGCTCCAGCGGTCGCAGCGGGTCGTTGGTGGGGGAGGGCAACTCGGCTGCAAAGGCCGGCATGGGGGAGGTTGGCGAGATGACAAAGTCAAACGGCTGGCACGCCCGCACGCTGGCCAGGCGAGTGGCGTGGAACTGACTCACCGCTGCAAACACCTGCGGCCCGCTCATACCCGCCGCGCTGTCTGCCCATTGCTGGATGTACGGCAAAACGCAGGCTCTCTTTTCTGCTGACAGCGCTGACAAATCCAGGTGGGAGCGCATGCGCCAGGCATGGTCCATGCCGTCCAGCATGGCTTGGGTCATGAACGGCGTCATGGGTTGGATGATGGCGCCGGCGCTCTCCAGAATTCGTGCGGCACGCTCAATGGCCACCCGCACTTCGGGCTCCACGGGCAGTCCGCAACCCGCATCCATCAGCAATCCAATTTTGAGGCCGCGCACCCGCACTACGCCCTGGTCAAATTGCTCCCAACGAATAGCCTGGTAGGGCAAGCTCATGCTGTCCCGGCTGTCTGGCAGCGACAACACCTGCATCATCAGTGCGGCGTCTTCCACGGTCCTTGTCATGGGGCCGGCAGCCCTGCCGGTGTAGGGTGGGTCAATCGGGATACGTCCCAGACTGGGTTTGAGACTGAAGATGCCGCACCAGCCGGCTGGCAGACGCAGTGAGCCGCCAATGTCGGTGCCAATATGAAGCGGGCCGTAGCCGGCCGCTGCGGCTGCACCGCCGCCAGCGCTGGAGCCGCCCGGTGTTCTACTCAAGTCCCACGGGTTGCGTGCCAGGGCATGAAAACTCGACAAACCGCTGGAGAGCATGCCGTAGTCCGGCATGGTGGTTTTGCAAACCATCACCGCACCTGCCTCGGACAGGCGCTCCGCGGGTGGCGCGTTTTCTGCCGCAGCAGTGAGGTCAGTGGCCCGGGTGCCCAAGGGCATCGGGTCGCCCCGGGTGGCTATGTTTTCCTTGATGGTGACGGGGATTCCGTCCAAGGGGCCGCAGGGTTCGTTACGCTGCCAGCGCGCCTCCGATGCCCGAGCCTGCGCAACCGCAAGTTCGGGCCGAAGCAGGTAGCTGGCATGAAGGTGAGGTTCCCATTGCCCCATGTTGGAGAGCACCGCCTGCGCGACTTCCACGGGTGAAAGTTCATGACGGCGGTAGGCTCCCAGCAGTTCTTTGGCGCTGAGTTCGTGCAGTTTTATGCCCACGAGAGTGCTGCGACGTCATTGACAAAAATCGGCATGTCCTTCCAGAGCCCCTTGAGGTTTTTGTTGGCCACCGTGATCCATTGCGGTTGGTACAGATAAGCGTTCACGGCCTCGTTGGCGAGCATGCGCTGGGCGTCACCGAGCAGCTTGGCGCGGTCTGCCGCACGCGGTGCGTTCTGGATTTTGTCGAACAGGGTGTTGAATTGGGGAGACTCGTAACCCCAGTAGTAGCCTGGCTTGGCGTAGTTGCCCAAATCAAACGGCTCCACATGCGAGATGATGGTGAGATCGTAATTTTTGTTGGTGAATGTGCCACTGAGCCACTGGGCCCACTCCACATTTTCAATTTTGGCAATGATGCCGATCTTGGCCAGTTGGGCTGCAATGACTTCACCGCCCTGGCGTGCGTAGGGTGGCGGTGGCAGTTTCAGGCTCAATTCCAGCGGTGTCTTGATGCCGGCCTCGGCCAGCAGTGCCTTGGCTTTTTCGATGTTGAAGGGGTTGATTCCTGTGGTGTCGACATAGCCAAAGGCACCCGGTACGTAATGGCTGCCGATAGGGGCGCCGTAGCCATCGCCTGCGCCTTCAATAACGGCCTTGCGGTCAATGGCCGCCGCAATGGCGCGGCGCACCCGCACATCGTCCAGCGGCTTTTTCTTGTTGTTGATGGCCAGAATGGTCTTGGCGCGCGAGCCACTCACCACCACCTGAAACTTCGGGTTGGACTTGAATTGCGCGACGCTGCGAGGTGTCACACGGGGAAACGCATCAATGTCGCCTGCCAACAAGGCGGCCACCTGGGCGGCTGGATCGCTGATGAAGCGAAATGTCACCTTGCGGATTTTGACGCTTGAAGCGCTCCGGTAGCCTGCCCACTGGCTCAGGGCGATGGAAGAACCCCGGCTCCAGTTGGTGAGCTGGTAAGGACCCGTGCCCACTGGCTTGGTGGCGTTGGTGTCCGCGCTTTTGGGCTCCACAATGATGGCGGTGGCCTGGCCCATCAAAAACAGGAAGTCAGGGTCCAGCGATTTGTTCAGCACCACGACGGTGTGGTCGTCAATGGCCGCTACGCTCTCCATGCCACTGAATGTGCGCTTGTCTTTGTTGGTGCTTTTCTCGGCGGCGGCGCGCTCGAAAGAAAACTTGACGGCAGCGGCGTTGAACACTTCGCCATTTTGAAATTTCACGCCCTTGCGGAGTTTGAAGGTGTAGGTCTTAAGGTCAGGGG
>CAZBKX010000463.1:0-2045 GCA_964492535.1 uncultured Rhodoferax sp.
TCCAAAGGCAAGTTTGACCCCCTCTACAGAGCCTGGATCGGCACATCCAAAGCTGCCTGAAAGAGGACCCGTCGGGGTCCCAGCTCCTGTTTTTCAATCGGGCCGTCTCGGACTTCAGTAGCTACAGCGTCATGCACTCCCTGCTGTGCGCCGCTCTGGTGCCTCTGCTTGCTCCCTGGTTTCGATGGCCCGAAAACGAGCGCTGTAGTCTGGTGTGCGCCGCACTCACCATGAACGCTGCCATGAAGCGCCTGCACGACGCGCTGGCCAGTCAAAACACCAGCCCCTCTGTCGTGCAGCTGAGGAAGATCAAGAGCCATTCGGACAAAGGCGTGCAGTGTCTCTGGCAGAGGCCTTGGTGACGGATTCGATGTGGTTGGAAGTGGTGTCCTTGCACCGTGCGCCCCTGTCGGGGCCACCAGCTCTGGCCCGCAGGAGCCTGTGTTGATGCCGGACACCCGTTTCGGCAGTGCCGAAGAAGCCGCGGCTTTGCAGCCCTGCTTCTTTGTTTTAATGAAGTAAATAACCCTATACTTATTTCTGGAAGACGATATGGATGGCGAAAGAAACCACGAGAAACATGGGGTGGCGATGTTTATCTGGCGCAATTTATCAGACCTGATGCAACGGTTTGGAACCGGGGCTGTTGGCTTGGCCCTGGCTCTTGGTGCACTTCCCTTGCAGGCTGCCCTGGCGGTCCGGTTCGCCCCTGAAAAGGACTACGCCCCCTTCGTGTCTGAAACGCCCGAGGGTCGCCTTCAGGGCCTTTCCATCGATGTCCTGGAGGCACTCACGCCGCTGCTGGATATCAAACTCACCATTCTCCCGGCCCAACCCCTGAACCGCATTCTGGAATCAGCCCAGCGGGGCGAGGTCGATCTGGTGTCCTCCCTTCGCCCCACGCCCGAGCGCGCTGCGTATTTGTCCTTCACCGCACCCTATATTCAGGTGCCTGCGGTGTTGGTGGTTCGCCAGAGCGTCAGTCCGGCCAGACTCACTGATCTGGACGGACAACGTGTGGCGGTCGGGCAGGGCTACGCCGTGGAGTCTTTTGTTCGTCAAAATTACCGGCGTGTCGATTGGCAGGCTGTGCCCGACGACCTCGCGGGCCTGCAAGGGCTTGTGGGGGGACGATACCAAGGGGTCGTGGCCGACATTGCCAGCGTCAGCCATGCGATCCGCGCCCATCAGATCACCGGAGTGCAGGTGGTGGAGGCCATTGGGTTTGAGTACCCCTTGAGCTTTGCGTACCGCAAGGATTTCCCGGCGCTGGGTCAGCAACTTGACGCCGCACTGATCAAGCTGGACCCGCAAACCCGTCAAAAAATAACCGACCGCTGGATTGACGCCCGTGCGCTCCAGTTCGAAGACCCCAAGCGAACCGGGTGGCGCTGGCTGGGCTTGGGCCTGGCAGTGTTGGCCATGGCGGTCCTGGGCTGGCCGGCTTTGCGGCGATGGTTGGCGCGGCCCGGGGTATGACTGACCCCAACTTGGCGCTGCTCGCCCGGCCCAGGTCCTGGGCGTGGGTGACTTGCGCATCAGTCATTTATTTTTTGTTGGCTGTGGGCTCGATGTGGCTGACCGGGCAGCGCAGCGGGGTCGCCGTCATGTGGTTTGCCAATCCGGTGGGCGCGGTGGCCCTGCTGGCCCTGCCTGTGCAGCGATGGCTGCCCATGCTGGCTGTGCTGGCGCTGGCGAACACACTGGCTAATTTGTTGATGATGCTTTTGGCGCAGGGGGCCTCGGCCGAGGGCTGGTCAGGGTCGATTGCATCGTCTGCAGCAGCCTACGCTGCGGGCAACTGCCTCGAGATGGCGCTGGCTGCCTTACTGCTCAAGCGCGTGGTCCTGGGGCCTTTAGCGCTTGGGCACCCCGACCAATTGGCGCGGGTGCTGATGCTGGGGGCGCTGGTGCCGACGCTGGTCAGCGCTTGTTTGGGCGCCGGTGCGTTGGCCCTGTCGAGGCCGGAGACAACCGCCTTTTTACCGACCTGGGTAGTGTGGTTTTCTGGCAGCTTGATCGGTTCGGTGGCTGTGCTGCCGCTG
>CAZBKX010000464.1:0-2136 GCA_964492535.1 uncultured Rhodoferax sp.
GCCACGCAGATCGTGGCCACCCGCTTGGGCATCAAACTGCGCCATCTTCCCCCTTATTCGCCCAACCTTAATTTGATTGAGCGGGCTTGGAAGGTAATGAACGAGCAGGTGCGTGACAACGTCTATTTCCCAGATGAAAAAGTCTTTGCATCGACCATCAAGGACTTTTTCATCCATCGTTGGAGCAAACTTTCCAAGTCACTCACCACCCGCTTCGCAGACAACTTTCAGGTCATTCAAAAACCTGCATTTTGATTCGCGATTGCTATACCCGCCCCCCAACCGCGAGACCGAAGCCATGCAAGACGGCAGTGATGCGGTCAGCGACTGGCTCTTGCTCAACGCCTCGTTCCACACCGTCAGCGGAGCCACCGGGGTCAGCCTGCAACATGGCGGGGGTCTCATGGGTTATTCGCAGCACTGGGGCGTGGCCATCGTGGCCGACGGCACGCCCGAGTCAGCCCAGTGCCTGGAGCGCGTGTTTTGGAATGACCCGGCCAACCGGGGAGCTACGCCATCAAGACCACGCCAGACTCCATGGCACTCAAGGCACAGCTGAACGAACAGGTTCGCACCGAAGTTTTGGCAGCCCAAGCCGCCTTGGCTTAAGAAGCAAGCAGACTGGCGTTGACGACTGACTCATCCAGATTCGCAAAAGTCATGTTGTGCTGGTGCGTCAGTGGGCCACCGCCGGGTATGACATCGCCGCCCATGTCATACCCAATGGCCTTGAATTTCCAGACTCCGGCAATGAGTTTCAGGTTTCCCACGTGCTCGCCGGTATCGGTCAATACGCGGTAGACCTGATCATTCAGACGGAACAGTGTGAGTTGATTCATGTTGCCATCATGCCCGGTCCAGCCAGGCGGCAGTAATATCCTCTATTCATGTTGTCCCCCGCCCTCTGCGTCTGAACCTGCATCAACTCAATTTCCTCGTGGTCGATGACATGGAGTTGATGCTGGCGCTCAGGCTGTGCGGACAAGCGCATCACCATCGAGGTCGACACGGACACCCCCGTTGGGACCGAGATTCCCCAAGTGCAGGGGGACGCCATGTTGTGTTACTCCCTCTTTCAAAACCTCATCAAGAACGCGTGCGAGGCAGCACCGCCCAGAACCCGTGTCGCCATCGTGCTGAAGGACGAGTCGCCGCTCCAAGTCACGATCACCAACAAATCGGTGGTACCCAAAGACATGAGAGAGCGATTTTTCGACAAATACGCCACCAGCGGAAAGACAGGTGGCAGTGGAATTGGCACTTATTCAGCACAGATGCTGGCCCGGGCTCAGGAGGGCGAGTTGAGCATGGATACCATCGACAGCTTGGTCAGCACCACACTGACCGTGACCCTGCCACGCCACAGCTTTGACGCGGCACAGTCCACAGATTAAAAAGGTTCAGTTGCCCACCACAGCGCGGTACGCTTTGCGGGTCTCGGGCGCCACGCTTGCCAGCAACTGCGCATAGGCCGTTTGGTGCCGACCCAGCATCCGCGCCGACGCCAGTGTCTTGGAGCGACAAAACCAGTGGCAGGTGTGCTGCATCAACAACATTTCGGCTGACAAGGTAAATGCCCGATCTTTGGTGGCCTGGTCGCTGGTGTGCTCGGCATGCACTGCTTGGGCAATGCCCTTGGCGTGAATGGCCAGAACCTTGCGGGCGTCGAAGGTGGCCGTTGGAAACAGCTTGTCGGCGTAGGGGATGGCAATGGCCAGCCGGCTCACACGCGTCTCAGGTTCAGGGACCTTGGCGAACTCCACTACAAAACGGTTGAACTGCTCATTCAAGGCCAATTCGGTCGAGGCTGAAAGATTCCATATTTGTGCCCGGCGCTCAGGGTCGGTCTCGCTCAAAGCACGCTGGTAACTCTGGGTCAGGCTTTCCATCAGCTTCTCCAGCTGATACTTACCCAGATAACCGGCCAGAAGCACGATGCGTCTTTTTTGGTCGCGTGACTTGATCATGTAGGCGCTGATGGCGATCAAAGTCAGCGAAACGAGTAGTTCCATGGCGGCAGGCGGGGTCAAGTACAGAGGGCACGAGTGTAGTACCCCTCCCCAAGCGGTCCTGCCCGGCCCGCCGCTTTTTTAATGCACCACGCGCTCGAAGCTGAACTGCCCGGGGGAGCGGATC
>CAZBKX010000465.1:0-2457 GCA_964492535.1 uncultured Rhodoferax sp.
GGCAATCTGCTCGGCGGCACGCCCGGCGCGGTAGGACTGCACAAAGTCCAGCGTCACGCTCATCACCACAATCAGGCCGATGATCAGGGCGCCAGTGACGTCGCCCGTCAAGGCAGAAATCACAATCGCCGCCAGAAGCACCAGCACCAGCGGGTTGCGAAACTGGGCCAGAAATTGCCATAGCACCGCGCGCTGCGGTGCGGGCCTGAGGCGATTGGCGCCCATTGCTTGAGCTGCGCGGCTGCCTGAGATGGCGTCAGGCCGTCCATCAGCAAAAAAGGGAGATAGGGGCAGTCATGTCTTGGGCAGCATACCGCGCGACCCTTGGTTGGTTCCATGCGAAAACGCACAGACTTGATGCCGAAGTGCTTTGGATCAGCAACAGCAAAGACAGCATCATCACCATTCAGCCAAAGCCAAGGAAAGATGAATCGAAGGCCTTTCTGGCCAAATTTCCGGCCCTGCCCCCACCAAAGAGTGGCAGATTCAAGTCTGAAGTCCAACACGCTGATTATGCAGTTGTAGCTGCTCCATAAAAACTTCGTGTGGGGTTCTGTAGCCGAGGCATTTTCTGGGCCGGTGATTGAGCTGATGCATGGCCAATTCGACATCGTTTGTGGCGATGAATTGGAAGGCCATCTTCTTTGGAAAAAATTGGCGAATCAGTCCGTTCATGTTCTCGTTGGCACCGCGCTCCCACGAGGAATACGGATGGGCAAAGAAGAGGTCTGCATCAAGCTTGTTTGCGATGCGCTCGTGCTGGGCGAACTCCCGACCGTTGTCAGCCGTGGGGGTAGGTGTCCGTGACCACTGGGCGCACTGCTATGGTGGCGATTGCGTCAGCTGCTGTGCCGCGCCTGTGATCTCGACATGCCCAAACCCGTGGACCCAGGCAGCACCTGCCGGTGCCCCTTGCGGTAACACGCTTACAGGATTGGCAAGGCAACGCCTGCGACCATCAGCAGCTCGAAAATGCGGCGCCCCCATCGCAGCAACCCGCCAACGGACCCCACAGTGGCCTTGGCTATTCATGCCAACGCGGCGCTAATGCGTCAGGCACCCGCCCCACCCACTTTTGAATGAATTTTGAGTCAAATTGGCTTCCAGCCAGCGTTCTTATTGATATGCATGATACATATTAAATAGCACAACTGAATGACCCAGTCACACCAGAAGAAGGCCCGCCAGTTACGGCTGCGAGTCGATGGGACCGTATCCGATCGTTGGCACCCAAAAGACACCGCCGCAATGCGGGTAAAGTGACGGCAGACCCCATGACACTGCCCGCTTTTTTTGCACTCTCAGGACCTGCCCCATGAAAAAATCCCTTGTCGCACTGGCCGCCCTTGTCTTCACCACCCTGGCCAACGCCGAGTCCAGCGTCACGCTGTATGGCATTGCCGACTTTTGGGTTGGCAACAGCACAGACAAGGGCACCACGGCGGCCAGCGGCGGTTTGGCTGCCAGCCGTTGGGGCATCAAGGGCAAAGAAGATTTGGGCGATGGCCTGGAAGCAGGCTTTGTGCTGGAGCAGGTGTTTGATCTTGCCAGCGGAGCGGCTGCGGGGGGCTTCAACCGCCAATCCTATGTGAGCCTGTCCGGCGGCTTGGGCGAGCTTCGCTTGGGCAACGTCCTGACGCCGCTGGATGACATCAATGGCAGCGCCAACAGCGGCGGCGACTCCCTCCTGGCGGCCATCTCGGGGGTCTGGGTGGGATTCAACACCAACCCCTTGCGCCAGATTTACTACGCCACGCCCGAGGTAGGGGGCCTGGGGGCAGCCGTCAGCCGGTCTCTGGGAGGCCAGCGTGGCCGGGATGTCAGCAGCTTTCGGGTGAACTACAACGAGGGCCCACTCTACGCAGGCCTCGCCTGGCAAACCGACAAGCAGTCTGCCCCCGGCCTTGACGTGCGCCATGTGTTTGCCAATGGTGCCTATGACTTTGGCGCGGTCAAGCTGCTGGCCAGCGCCCGCCGGGTGACCCACCCCGACTCGGGCGCAGACCGCACCCGCGAATACCAAGTGGGCGTGGAAGTCCCGCTCAGCGAAGCGCTGATGGCGTCGACGGGCTATGCGCGCTCCACCGACAAGAGCGCCGGGATGCAGGTCGCCCAGCGGCAAGGCTATGGCTTGCTGCTGACCTACGCCCTGTCCAAACGAACCGCCCTGTACGGTGGCCTGCAGCGCAACACCGAGACCATGGCGAACACCTCAGCGCGTTTGACGGCCGCAGGCATCCACCACACGTTTTAGAGCCAATTTCTGGCTAAACTGGCCTCTGGCCGGCGTATTCATTTGTTTCAACAAAACAAAACGATAGCAAAATTCAAGACGCCTGCCGCCCTGATGGTTATCTGTGAATTCATACAGTAGCATTGCGCCATGGCCAAAGAAAAATCTATCTACGTTTGTACCGACTGTGGCGGCACCAGCCCCAAGTGGCTGGGCAAGTGCCC
>CAZBKX010000466.1:0-2771 GCA_964492535.1 uncultured Rhodoferax sp.
CGGAAAGCTCGCACCGGAGCACAACTACATGGGGTCGTTTCGTGAGGAGGTCTCACGTCTGACCGCGCGGCATTTTTCACCGGAACGATTGAAGAGCAAGACCGCCAGTCTTGCGCGCGACGTGGAGCGTTTGATCATGGACGCGCCCAGCGACACGCGACGCGTCCTTCGGCGCATTGCGGAAGGCGACCTGGGCCGACTTCCCGGTCTGGAGGCCTTGGGAGGTCGCTTCAGCCGCAATATCGAGCGACTGACCAGCGCCATCGCTTACGCGGCTCTTGTGATCGGCGGCTCGATGCTTTTGTTCAGTCCGATAGGCGGCTGGCATCATGCGCTGGGCGAGGCAATGGTCATTTGCGGGATTGCCGGCATGATCTTCACCGGTATTGGAGCGATGCGGCACGATTATGGGCAGCGATAGCACCATTTCGCTTCAGGGCAAAGCATTCGCAATGTCACTTTGCTGGCCATATGTCCGTCAACAGGTACTTGCCGTTCTCGAGCTTAGCGCAGGTCCGAAATCTGAAGGGATGCTTCGACTCTTTTGATCGCCGCCACAAATGTCCGGACATTTTCCCCCCGACCGGCTGCAACGGGTCGGCTGCCGGCCCCCGGCCAAATCCTGTCACTGGAAGTTTCGAAAACATAGGCTGCTTATGGTCGTAAAGCCGTCATTTCGGGCACTGTCTACCGCCGGAAAGAAAAGGAAACTCTCGAACGGGAAATATGCGGGAAGGCGCCCTGGCAAGTTGATCGGCGTCGCATGGATCGCCGACCATGCCCATTTACTGCAGAGCGTGCCTTATCCTGGCTCCTCATTTCCCATAGGCGCTGCGGACCTCGCTCGCAACCAAGGCCTTGAGTTGATCCGCACCGAAGTCAACCAGTGGCTTTCCGTTGACAAAGAATCCCGGGGTTTTGGTGACTTGCAAGGTCTTTCCATCAGCGATGTCCTGCGCCACGATTTCCGCCACACGCGGACTGTTCATGTCGGATTTGGCTTTTGCCACGTCCAGCCCCGTTTCCTGCAGGAGATCCCAAACCAATTCAGGTTTCGCCTCGTGATGGACGACCCAAACGGACTGTGACTTGAGCAGGGCCTGCAGAACCGGCCAATACAAGCCCTGCATGCGGGCCGCCTCGATAAGTTTGACGACCTCGTACGACCCTTTGTGCAAGGGGGCATAGCGCATCACCAGATTGACCTGCCCGAAGCTGCCACCGACAAGGCTTTTGACCAACGGATAAAACGCACTGCAGGTCTCACAGGCTGGGTCGATGAACTCGACAATCGTCACCTTGGCACTGGAGTTGCCAAAGGCGGGCGAATGAGGCCGTACCAAGGCTGCGCGGTTATCCTGCGCCAACTGCGCGGCTTCCGGGTTTGTTGCTGTGTGTAGAAAAAAACACCCAGTACAAACACCACCAGTGCCAGCAGGCCGGCAGACACGACCAATATTCTTTTATTCATTTCTGGATCCTTTTTTGACGATTGACAGGAAGACCACGACTAGGGAGAAGGCTGCAATAGATAGCAGAGGGACGGGGACAAACCCAAACAGCACCGCTTTGACATCGGTACAGGAGGCACCTTCGCCACAAGGCACAAGATCCTTCGGGATCACGCCCCAATACAGCAGGCAGTGATAGAGGGCAACAATCCAGCCGGCAACGGCGAGCGGCAACGCGTAGCGCACGCATCGCTCCTCAAGAGGCATCAGTCCCACCGCCAGAATGATGACCAACGGGAACATGGCGATGCGCTGGTACCAGCACAGCACGCAAGGAAGAACGCCCATGACCTCGCCCAAGAAAAGTGCGCCAAGCGTGGCGGTCAAGGCGACGAACCAGGCCAGAAATACCCAAAGCCAGGAATTGTCCTGGACCGATGTGGTGGATGTCATAAACGTGTTCTTACTTTTTTGTTGCCAGACGTGTTGATGGATCGAGTTTGTCGGCGAACAAGGCCGATACAGTCGCTCCGATATCGGTCCCTAGACGAGTCCGTGATCCAAAAATCAACTTGCTCTGCGCTCCACGGGAGCGCTGCAGTCTTTCGGGTTCAGGTATACCAGGTCCTTGACGTCCCAATGTGAGTCAGCCGGCGTCGGGACGGTGCGCAAGGTCGCGCGGCCGCTCCGCCAGTACCGAATCGTCATGTATTGGACGCCCTCTGACCGCATCGACGGTACAAGCTTGCAATCTTCGGCAAGTTTTCCCGCAATTGCAGCCCCCTTTCCAACGTCGGTGACCCATCCTTCCCGCCAGCCTTCTTTCCAGGACAGGCGTCCTTCGTACATGACATTCGCGCATCCGGCAAGCAGCGCTGCGGCAAGAAGAGCAGTCGCGTTCAGGCAATACCTCATCAGCATCTCCTTCATTTCGGCAAGGTGCGACCGGCAGGCCGCACCGACCGCCCATTACTTCAGCACGAACCGAGCTGTAGAGGACTTGCCGGCAATGGAAACGACAGCAACGACCTTGGTGTTGGCCGCAACTTTGAAGACGCCTCTGGCTTCCAGCTTATCGCCAGCGGGCTTGAGTTCCACCTCCTGCTTTTCAGTGCCGGCGAGCAAGGTCAACTTCGCCGAGGCTCTGCTGATATCCACGGCCTTGCCGTGGTCACGCAGATGTAGTTGCATTGCATCCGGCCGGGCGACCAGTTCGTAGTCCATGTCCTTGACTTCGACCACCACGCCGCCGTGCAGCGGCTTGTGTTCGTGCGCGTGGTCGTGCTTGTCGCCAGCGGCGAAGGCAGATCCGGCCAAGGC